>NZ_CAUPMI010000039.1:0-3412 GCF_963512375.1 uncultured Anaerococcus sp. | reverse complement strand
ATGGTGGAAGACTTCCTGTTCATGTTAGGTGTCTACTTGATGAGTTTGCAAATATTGGTTTGATTCCTAAATTTGAAAAACTGATTGCAACAATTCGTTCAAGAGAAATATCAGCAAGTATAATATTGCAAGCACAATCTCAATTAAAAGCAATCTATAAAGACCATGCAGATACAATAGTTGGTAACTGTGACTCTACACTCTTTTTAGGAGGAAAAGAAAAAACAACAGTAAAAGAATTATCTGAAACATTAGGAAAAGAAACCATAGACCTATATAACACATCAGAAACAAGATCCAACCAAAAATCTTTTGGTCTAAATTACCAAAAAACTGGTAAGGAACTTATGAGCCAAGATGAAATAACTGTAATGGATGGTGGTAAGTGTATATACCAGCTAAGAGGAGTAAGACCTTTCTTATCTGATAAATTTGATATTACAAAGCATAAGAATTATAGATTACTTGAAGATTATGATAAGAAGAATTTATTTGATGTGGAGGAGTTTTTGAAAAACAGAGATAAAATAAAATTAAACTCAAAATCTAAAATCCTTAAAATAAATTTATGATATAAAAATAATTTGTGACTCATAGACGGTTGACTTATAGTCGACAAAGTGCTAATATATAATCATACGGAGGTACTATTGTATGATTAAAAAAGAATTAGGTCAGGAAATTAGAAAATTAAGAACAGCTCGTGGATTTACACAAGAAACATTTTCTAAAGCTTGTGGATTGGATAGGACATATATTGCGGATGTAGAGCTTGGGAAGAGAAATATATCAATAGAAAATATTGATAAAATTGCAAAAGGACTTGCAATTACATTGCCAGAATTATTTAAGTTTAATTCACCTATACAAAAAACAATCATTTTAAATATAAATGGTGAGCAGTTTATTTTGGAAAGTGATACAGAACTCACTATGGATAAGAAAAATTATATTGAAGCAATATGTGAGACAATGTACGATGAAAGTAATGAATGGTATGAAGATATATATGATATGTCCCCATATGATATAGCTGAGCTATTTGAAAAAACAGTAAAAGAAGAAGTAGGAATAACTGTTACATTTAAAGCGATAGACCTTGAAGTATCGATTTTAGAAGATTAGAAATAAGGTATTAATAGGCGATAGAAATTAAAAACTCTATCGTCTTTTTAGTACCATAAATAGTGTAAGAGAGAAAGTAATTTCAATCTTGCACTATTTTTGTATAATGAAGACGTAGTATGACGATCGTCTTTTAGGGTTAAAAATCCGTCATAAAAACTGTCATCTACCTCTTCATTATTCATATTCGGTTAAGCAGGTTGGGCAAAACGTCCGTGTCACGAGCTAAAATGAGTGTAATGGTGCAGGTAGGAACTACAAATTAAAAGAAAGAAGGTAATAAAATGATATCTATAGGAATAGATATAGCAAAAGAAAAGTTTACAGTCTGTGCATTAGAACAAGGTAGCAAAATCATTTGGAAGCCTTTTGATGTTAATCTTAAGAAAACAAAAGTAGAAGAATTTTTAAAGAAACTAGATACTCTAAATGAAGAAGTAAAAATAGTCATGGAAGCAACAGGTAAATACCATCTTCCAATCCTCTATGAATTAAAAGACAAAGGATACTTTGTAACCGTAGTAAACCCACTAAAAATGAAACAGTTTTGTCGAGTACTTAACTTTAGAAAAGCAAAAAATGATAATATAGATGCCATACAAATAGCAGAATATGGTTTGATATACTGGAAAGAGTTACAAGAATACAAAGTAGATGCAGAAAGTTTCAGAGTCCTAAAAGAATTAAACAGATCCTATCAGCACTACATGGAAATAAGAATCAATCAAATGAACTTCATAGACCAAACAATAAATCAAACATTTCCAGGAATAAAAAAACTAATTCCACACGCTTCAGGCGACTTTTTAAAAGATAAACTATTAGATTTTTTAGAAAAATGGTGGCATAAAAACCTAGTATTAGAAAAACCAGAAGAAAAATTCATAGAAGATTTTAAAAACTGGGCAAAAGAAAAGAGATACCATCCTAATGCTGATAAAGCTAAATCCATATACAAGCTCGCAGGGGAAAGTATCTCAACTCAATCTTCTAATAGCTCATATATAAAAATGAACATACAAGAAGGAATAGAATTGATCAAACATATAAATCAAATTCTACATACTATTTTATCACAAATGATAGAAATTGCCGAGCCCCTAGAAGAATATCAAGAAGCAAAGAAATTCTCAGGAATATCAGATAAATTAGCAGTGCAAATCACAGCAGAATTTGGCGACTTATCAAAATTTAAAAACAAAAAAAGTTTGATATCCTTTGTAGGAATAGATTCACCGCCATATGAGTCAGGGAATTTTAAAGCAGATCAGAGAAAAATAACAAAAAGAGGCAATGCAATACTAAGAAAAGTAGGTTATCAAGCTATGAAATGCATGATGAGTGCTAAAGATCCTGAAAATGATATATATCTGTATATGGTAAAAAAAGAAAAAGATGGAAAAGCTAAAAAAGTATGTAAATTTGCAGGACTAAATAAATTCTTAAGAATATACTATGCAAAAGTTATGGCATCAAAACAAGAAAAGAAGGTGTTAAAAGCAGCTTAGAATTATGAAAAAAATAGTTAAAACAAGCCGATAGTAACCGGCTTATTTGGTATGCTCAAATTTAAATTCTAATTAACAAGGAGGAAAGCAAAATTAATTTGACTTTTCTCCTTGACTTTTGTTAGCAGGTTTTTATACTCAAAATTAGGAGGTAAAAATGGTAAGGATAAGAAGTCCCACTTAAATAGTTTAATATATTAGACATTTAGCGATTGAAATATAAGTTCAGTCGCTTTTTTAATTGAAATTTTTAGATTAAGGAGAAGAAATCAATGGATAGAGAAATGATAAATATTAATGCAAATTTAGTTAAGGAAGCTGAATTTTCAGAATTTGAAAAGGATGGAGAAAATGTTCAAGTAGCAAATTTTGCTCTTGTTAAAAAAATATGGAAAAGGCAAAGAATATACAAATTGCTCAGTATATGGAGAAAAGGTAGAAATTGTAAAAGAATTTGAAAAAGGAGATCTAATCCATGTCTTTGGATATTTCAAAGAAAACAAAAAAGGAGATAAGGTCTACAAGAATTTTATAGTTAAATCACTAAACAAAATAGAAAATAAGAAAGAAAACGAGGAGGAATAATATGGAATTTTTTACAGCTGGAGTTGGAGTTTTAAAGACACTTGTAACTGCAATTGGTGCAGGTTTAGGAGCATGGGGAGTTATTAACTTAATGGAAGGTTATGGTAATGATAACCCTGGTGCTAAATCTCAAGGTATTAAGCAGCTTATGGCTGGTGGGGGAATTGTACTAATCGGTATTAAATTAATTCCAC
>NZ_CAUPMI010000038.1:0-3660 GCF_963512375.1 uncultured Anaerococcus sp. | reverse complement strand
TAATAAGTATACTTGTTAACATATAATAATAAGTATACTTGTTAACATATAATAATAAGTATACTTGTTAACATATAATAAATGGAAGTATGTTTGTCAGGATAGGAGGATTTATGGATAAGGATCAAATATTTAATAAGACTGATGATGTGAGTTTTGATAAGATAAATCGAGAGGCGAATTATAAGGCTCTTCTTCTAGGATATGGTGTCTTTATGATAGTTTCTGCTATTGGGTCTATATTCTATGGCCTAGATAGTGGGCTTGCCTTAGGTATTTTATTACTTACTAATGGTACAAGGGATTTTATTCTTAGTAGAAAACTTGCTAACAAGCATAGATTTGCTTGGTCTCTACTTGAACTTGCCTTATCTCTTGCTATAATTATTATTTATTTTATAGAAATTTCGGGTAAGCTTATATAGTTTATGGTTGATAAGCTGGCGTTAAAAAATAGACTAAGGGAAATTAGTAAGGACAGTCGACTTTGTCAAAAGGATTTGGCTTATATGGTTGGGGTAAGCCGCAAGGCTATCTCATCTATTAATAGGCTTAAATTTGCACCATTAGCCAAACTCCTTCTCATCAATGCCATAGCTTTAGACCTTGGCATATTTTATTTTTGAGATTTTGGGGTAAATATAGATTGAAGGGAGTTTTTATGGAATTTATTGATTTAGTTAAAGAACGTTATTCATGCAAAAATTTTGCTAATCTTGCTTTAGATAGGGATGATTTGGAGAAAATTCTTGAGGCGGGTCGCTTTGCACCAACTGCAAAGAACAACCAACCTCAAAAAATTTATGTGGCAGAATCTAAAAAGGCTCTTGCTATTATAGATGACCATACACCATGCCGTTATGGGGCGCCTACTGTGCTTGTTGTTGCCTTTGATAAGGATAATATATTTACATATCCTGGCAATAAGTATGATTCTGGTGTAGAAGATGCGACAATTGTGGCAACCCACATGGTTCTTGCCGCTGCTTATGAGGGAGTTGATTCTTGTTGGATTAATTTTTTTGATCCAGATAAGCTAGCCAAGGCCCTAGACTTGCCAGAAAATGAGCAAATAGTTTGCCTAATAGATTTAGGATATGCCAATGGTGATGGTAAACCACTTGCCAACCACACAAACCGCAAAGACCTATCAGAAACATTTAAATTTATCTAAGCTAGGGCCCTAAATGGGCCTTTTTAAATTTAATATGGGCTTAAAAAAGAGTAAAATATCCTAATAACAATTATAAAGGAATGATATGAAAAAAATATTTTTGTTAGGGCTATGCCTGATATTAGTAGGATGTGCAGGCCAAGGCCAAGAAAAAGAAAATTCTAAAAACCAAATAAGCCAAGCTAAATCCTTAAATGAACAAGTCTTTAGCTTTCTTGATGGTAAAAATCTAAAAGATTCATTTTCAAATCCCCACGCCTATAGCTCGCTCAATTTTTATGACAAGGGCGACTTTGATGGAGATTTTCTCTCAAATTCTGACTTGGATGGTCTAGATTTTGGATTAAGAGAAGAAAGTCAAAAGATTTATAATAGGTCTGAGATTCATAAGTCTATTTTTTCTGGTAAATTTAAAATAGTCGATACTATAGAAAAGGGAATCTACAAGCTAAAGTTATCTGATTTTACAATAAATAATCAAAAGGGGCCAGATGCAGAAATCAAATACCAATCCTGGGTAGACTTTGCAAATGGCTTAAGAGAAGATGATGAATATATTCTTTACCTAAAGGGAGCCCCACTTGATACTCATCTCTTAGAAAATAACCAGTATGAAAAAATCATAGCAGAAGATCACGAGGAAGAAGACCATCATGACCATAGTCATGAAGATCATGACGAGGAAGATGACCACGACCATGAAAATGATGAAGGCTTTAAGGCCTATGGGATAATCTTATATAATAAGACCCAAGGAATAATATTTACAGAACACGACAAGTGGGCCTTTTCAAACCACCATCATCACGATTAAAGCCCTCGTATTTGCCATAAAATCAAATTGATATATAAAACTATATAAGTTTAAGAAAAATCCAGCCTGACTTAAAATAGGCTGGATTTTCTATATATAGATGACCAAGAAGACCTTAGTATTGATATATATCAATAAAATTATATAATTATAGAAATAAAAAGAAAGGAAAAGCCATGTCTAATAGTAAAAAGGAAAATATTCTTGAAGAATATTACCTAGAAATGGATTATAAAAAAGAAAAAAGAAGGATAAGGGTAATCTTACCCAACTCTTACAATCAAAATAAATCCAAAAAATATCCAGTAGTCTACTTTCACGATGGGCAAAATATATTATTTAACCATGAATCCTACTCAGGAGTGTCTTGGGGCCTAATAGAAACAATCAGGGACAATAAAAACCTAAAAGAATTCATAGGAGTAGCCATAGACAATAGCCCTGCAAGGATGGCAGAATACAGCCCTTGGCCCCTTGACCAAAGCCTAGCGGACCTAAAAATAGAAAGGCCAGAAGGGGATGCTTACGCAGATTTCATTTTAAATACCTTAAAGCCTTTTATAGACCAAAAATATAGGACTAAAAAAAGTAAGAAATTTACATCAATGATAGGATCATCAGCTGGAGCAAATATATCAGCCTTTATAGGAAAAAAATACCAAGCTAAAATCGGAAGCCTAGGCATATTTTCCCTAGCAAGCTTCGCCTTTAAGGATAAATTTGAAAGTTATTTTAAAGATGCAAGTCTAAAAGATAATCAAAAAATTTATATCAAAGTAGGCACAGAAGAGAGTGCAGAAAGAAAAATAAGCCAAGCCTATATAGATTCATCGGTAAATTATTATGACCTCCTAATAAAGGCAGGGATTCCAATAGATAATATAAAATTAAGAATAATAAGTGGAGACACCCATTGTGAGGGGGATTGGGCAAAATATTTATTAGAGTGCTTGGAGTATGTTTTAAAATAAAATAAGTTGTTATTATTGGGGGTTTATTATCCAAGATAATGTTATTATAGACTTTAATTCTTCGTAACTTAATATTTTAATAAATTATATTCATTTACAATTGAATCTTCGTATAAAGGGGAGGCCCAAGGACCCTTTCGCATGGGTCCTCATCGGCCTCCCCTTAAACCCCTCCCCGTTACACCCCACAAGCGACTCCTTGGCGGAGGGCATGACCAGAAGCTTGCCTTTGGCAAGCCTCTTTTTGTAGACATATACCCTTGTTTTAGTTATCCTAATCCTAATTGATTTTGACATTCCGATGCCTAAGAATCTCAATCTAGTCCAAATTTATGTTTTGTTTAAACTCAAATCTCAGTAGTTACAGAAATTTAATTTGAACTCGTGCGTCAGGAGATTTTCTTAACGGCATCTCCATTTACAAAATCTTCCGACCTTAGGAGAATTATTCTGTATTCTGAGAGGATATTAACGTCATATTAGTTATTAGGCTCTTTTGCTTTTGCAAACATTGCGATAAGCGAGATTTCTATACTAATCTATTGGAAGATTTAAAATAAAAAGTACCCGTCAAGAAAATCACACTGACAAGCATACTTAAATAAGAATTTTGTTAATACTAAGATGACAAGTAACTAAAGAAATACAATTTGGACTAGATTGTGATTTTTAGGGGACTTTTGATTTTAAATCAGTAAGAA
>NZ_CAUPMI010000037.1:0-4286 GCF_963512375.1 uncultured Anaerococcus sp. | reverse complement strand
GTATTTTCTGTTACATATCTAAAGATATTTACCTTATCATTTTCATTACCTTGACGAACAATTCTACCACTTCTTTGCTCTAGGTCAGACGGTCTCCAAGGGACGTCTAAATCATGTAAAGCTATTAATTTATTCTGTACATTTGTACCTGCTCCCATTTTTTGAGTAGAACCTAATAATACTCTTACTTCTCCTTTTCTTACCTTAGAGAACAATTCATCTTTTTGTTTGTCTGTATCTGCTTCGTGGATAAAAGCTATTTCTTCTTTAGGTATTCCCATATTCACTAACTTATTCCTAATATCATCATAGATATTAAATTCTCCATCTCCTTTTGGTGTAGACATATCTGAAAATACTAATTGTGTCGATGAATTTTCTTTTGTCTTATCCCAGATCGAAAAGATATTTTTAACGCATACATTTACCTTTGAATTAGGATCATCGGGAAGTAGTGGATTTATTAATCTTTGGTCAAGGGCAAGTTTTTTACCATCATTTGTAATTTTTAGCATATTATCTTCTGTTGGCTCGACTTGATTATTTCTAACTGCGTCAGCTCTATCTGAAATAGCTTCTAGTATTTCTTTTTGTTCCTCAGTAGGTTTTGTTTTAATAACTTCAAAACTTGCTTCTGGTACTGGCAAATTTAACATATCTGAAGTCTTTATATCTGCTACTTCTTTAAACATAGACATCAATTCTGGTAAATTATAAAACTTTGAAAATCTTGTCTTTTGCCTATATCCAGTACCTTCTGGAGATAATTCAAAAGTGTTTTCTGTTTCTCCAAAAGTAGAAGCCCAGGCGTCAAAATGTTCTAATCCTCTTGCCTTTAGATCGTCATACTGAAGGTATCTTTGCATAGTATAAAGCTCTGTCATTGAATTTGATATTGGTGTACCAGTAGCAAATACAACTCCCTTTCCACCTGTCATTTCATCCATATACCTACATTTCATATACATATCTGAAGACTTAAAGGCTTCACTCTGACCGATACCAGCAACATTTCTCATCTTAGTATGCAAGAATAAGTTTTTGTAATTATGAGCTTCGTCTATAAATAACTTATCTACTCCTAGTTCTTCAAAGGTTATTACGTCATCTTTTTTAAAGTCATCATTTAGTTTTTCAAGTCTTACCAGGAGTTTCTTCTTTGTCTTTTCCAGTTGTTTTACTGTGAAATTTTCCCCTCTATTTCTTTTATTCTCATCAATAAAGGAAACTATATCATCTATTTGGTCTTGTATATGCCTTACCTGGTATTCCTTAGACATCGGTATTTTTTCAAATTGAGAGTGTCCTATGATGACTGCGTCATATTCTCCCGTTGCAATCCTACCAATAAATCTTTTCCTGTTTTTTGGTTGAAAGTCTTTTTTATCGGCCACCATAATATTTGCTGACGGATATAATTGCATAAACTCCCTACCAATTTGAGTGGTTAGATGGTTAGGAACTACAAATAATGATTTACTTGCAAGTCCTAACTTTTTAGATTCCATAGCAGAAGCTACCATTTCAAAAGTTTTTCCTGCTCCTACTACATGGGCAAGTAGTGTATTTCCACCATAAAGAGTCCTTGCTATGGCATTTTTTTGATGTTCTCGAAGTCTGATTTCAGTATTCATTCCATCAAAAGTTAAGTTAGAACCATCAAATTCTCTATTTCTAATTGAATTGAATTTTTCATTATAAATCTTTTCTAGCCTATACCTTCTATCAGGATCTTCAAATATCCAATTCTTAAATTCTTCTTTAATCAGTTCTTGCTTTTGACTTGCAAGCATAGTTTCTTTTTTATTCAATACAGAAATCTTAGACCCATCATCATTTATTACTTGGTCAAATACCTTTGTATCTTTTAGATTAAGGGCATTTTCAATTAGCTTATAGGCGTTTACTCTACTTGTACCATAAGTCATATTAGCAAGGTCATTAGCTGAGTCAACACTTTTACCTTCAATGTTCCATTCACTTGTGTGTGGTGAGAACCTAACATTTATATTCCATCTATCATAACCTGGTGTTTTTAAAAGATTGAAAGTAAAGTCTTCTATATCTTTTTGAGGTATCCAGGTTGCTCCTAACCTTACATTTATATCAGAAGCAGTTAGTTCTTCAGGCATAACTTCTTGTAATTTTTCTCTTTGATATTTGAGTTTGCCTAACTCGTTTAATAATGTGTCTTTCTTTTCAGAAGGTGCTAAATCTATTACATTTTCAATTTCTCCGATATATGAATTGAGATAACCAATCTTTTCTCTAATATTGCCACTTAAATACTCATCAGCCGATACATATGAAAAATGAAATGGATCGTCATTGTTAAAGTTTTCAAAGGGCATTCTGTTATTTATTAGGTCTGTATCCTTAATATCTAAAAATATCTCGCCCTCAAGCTCACCAATTAAGGTGTTCCTATCTTTACTTGTTATAGATTCCATATATTCAAAGTCTACATATCCTTTTTGTGAAACTGATAAGACTAAGGCTTCAAGGGAAGTATCTACATGATCTACTACCTTTGCCTTTGTTATTGTTCTTTTTGAGAATATATCACTCTTAGCTTTGAAATTATCCTCATCATCAAGTATTTCTATTGATGAAACCAAAGGAAAGTTTGAGTCTTCCTTTAAGGCTCTAGTATTTGATAAGGAGTTAATAAAGCCATGTTTCTTTGAAAAGTTATCATAGACTTCATTTAACTTTGCTTGTGACTCTTTTATTTCCTCGTCAGAAAAATCGTCCTTTTGTTTTTCTATTACATCTTTTAAAGCATTCATTACATCAAGATAATCTTTTATCTTTTCTTTATTTTTATCTGATATATTCTGCTTGATTAAGACTGAGTTTTCTCTTAGGTAGACCTCTTCATCAATAATAGTGTAAGAAAAATTCTTAACATCATCTGTTGCTGGAAGACTTAATTCTTCATCTTCCAATAGTTCGACCTCTTCATATTTTGAATTTGAAGATATTTCCTTACTTGCAATATCCATTAAGTCTTTTAACTTTTCATCTTCTTTTTCATCACAAGTAATAGTATTGCCAAATCTGCCAGATACTTCTTTCATATCCCCTAATACCATCTGAGGATTATCTACAAAGTATTTATTATAAGTCAAACCCTTTTTATCAGTTGCTAGATGAATCCAATCATCATCTCTTTCTATAACTGAATCTCTCTTTTTCAAGAAAATAATATCTGAAGTAACTTCTGTACCAGCAAGTCCTTTAAATATTGTATTAGGAAGCCTCATAGCTCCTAAAAACTCACATCTTGCATTAATATATTTTCTAACAGATTCATCTTTTTTATCCATAGTTCCAGATGAAGTTATGAAGGCAATAATTCCTCCATTCCTAACCTTATCTATTGACTTTGCAAAAAAATAATCGTGAATCAGAAAGTTATTTCTGTTATATTCACGATCGTTAACTTTAAAATCTCCAAAGGGAACATTTCCTATAACTAAATCAAAAAAGTTATTTGAGAAGTTTGTTTCTTCAAAACCTTTAATTTGAATATTAGCTTCAGGATAAAGTTCTCTTGCTATTCTTCCGCTTAGACTATCTTTTTCTACTCCATAGACTTTAGAGCTTTGTATTTCACTTGGCATACTTCCAATAAAATTACCGACTCCTGCAGATGGTTCAAGGATATTCCCAGTCTTAAAACCCATATCTGTTATGGTCTTATATATTCCATCCATTACCTCTCTAGGTGTATAAAAGGATGTTAAGGTAGACTCTTTAGCATTCAAATACTCATCATTTGTTAAATTTTCTTTTAAAATATTTCTTGCTTCAAGCCATTGTCCTCCCTTTTCTTCATCAAAGACATCGGCAAGACCACCCCATCCTAGATAATCAGCAAGATAGGCTTGTTCATACTCTCTTGGACTCCTATTTTCATTTTCAAGTCTTTTGAGCATCTTAATAGCTTTTATATTTTTATCTAGCTTTTCTGATGGTGTTAGGTATTCTGAGTAGATATGATTTTTCAAGTCATAATTTCTAGCAAAACTTAGCCTTTCCTTATTAGGTTCATAGCCTAGATTTTTTAAATCCTCTTTACCCCTCAATAAGTTTTCGGCTGCTTCTCTTGGAACATTGTATCTATCCATCATTTGGTCAATTTCAAGATTGTGGTTATCTATAAAGCTTTCTTGCTCTACTTGTCTTTCAATTTGTTTTTCATGCTCAGATAATTTGTATATCTCATAATTTCCACTATCTAAAAGGTCATCAATCTTTCTACTTTCTTCAAATGTTTCACC
>NZ_CAUPMI010000036.1:0-4616 GCF_963512375.1 uncultured Anaerococcus sp. | reverse complement strand
GGAGTGGGTGCAAGGATCCCACTCCTTATCAAGCAATTAAAAATGCAGAGAAGAGATACTATCCCCTGGTATATATCTGCAGTCCATTTTCTGGAGATGTAGAAAATAATGTAATTAAGGCAAGAACTTATTCTCGATATGCTTTGGATGAAGGGAATATTCCCATAGCACCACATCTTTTATTTCCTCAGTTTATGAGTGATGAAAGTGAGAGAAGACTTGCCATGCATTTTAATTATGTCCTTCTTGGAAAATGCGAAGAAGTGTGGGTCTTTGGTGACTATATAAGTGCTGGAATGGCTGAAGAAATAAAGATTGCTGAGAATAGGAAAATGGAGATTCGATATATTAAGGAGGTAGCCTAATTGAAAATATACACCTCAAATTTAATAGGAGTGGAGTCAAATTGTGTTTATCATAATGAGGTCAATGCAGTAGATGTTAGGTCATTTGAGAAAGCCGCGAGTTTTGACCATGTAATGGCTAAGTATAAAAACTCCTACAGGTCTAACGATAATTTTATAGAGTCGGAATGTATTCCTATGGATATAGACAACGACCATTCAGAAAATCCAGATGATTGGATTTCAACTAACGATTTAAAGAGAATATTTGATGGAGTTAATTTCGCCATTGTTTACAGCAGAAATCATAGAAAAGAAAAAAATGGAAAATCTGCAAGACCAAGAATGCACATATATTTTCCAATTCCAAAGATTATAAATTTAGCTGAATATGTAGGCATCAAAGAAAGATTGTCAGAGACTTATACTTTCTTTGATGGTAATGCACTAGATGGAGCGAGATTTTTCTTTGGAGTTAAGAATCCTGCCGTTGAAATAGTTAGGGGAAGGAAATATATAACTGATATTTTAAAAGATGACTTTGAGGATTTTGATAATTCTCAAGACTTGATTCAGCAAGGCTCTAGAAATTCAACTATGAATCATTTCGCTGGTAGGGTTCTAATTCGATATGGAAATACAGGTGAGGCGAGAGAATTATTTGATAAAAAAGCTAGTCTTTGCTCACCACCACTTCCAGATGATGAACTGGAACAAATATGGAGGTCTGCTTGTAAATTCTATAAAAAGGTAGCTGCAAGTGAAGATTATGTTCCACCTGAAGAATATACTGAAGGCATAAATTTAAGACCGTCAGAATTTTCAGACATAGGTCAAGCAGAAGTTTTTGTAAGAGAATATAGAGATAGAATTCGTTTTTCTCCTTCTACAGGTTTTCTTGTTTACAACGACTCTTACTGGGAGGAATCTGAACTAAAAGCACAAGGATACTCTCAAGATTTAGTTTTAAAACAAATAGAAGAAATAGACAATGAACTTTTGAAAATGGATGAAGACATTAAGAAATCAGGAATTAGGGATATTATGGCCTCAATGAGTGAGAAAAAGGCAATGGAGGTTTTTGACAAAAATCAAAAATCTATATACTATAAATTAACTTCGCTTGAGGCATATAAGAAATATGCTGTAAAACGAGGGGACACCAGAGCTATCCATGCAAATTTAAAAGAATCAAAACCTATGCTTGAAATAAATCAAAGAGAACTTGACGTAGATGAGTTCTTGTTAAACACTCCGTCATTTACAGTAGATTTAAAAACTGGAGAGTGTAGAGACCATAAAGCAGAAGACTATATAACCAAAGAAACATCTGTGGATCCAAGTGATGAAAATATGGATATATGGCTTGATGCCTTGGATACATTTTTTGTAAAAGATAGTGAACTTATAGAATACGTGCAGAAAGTTGCAGGAATTTCTCTAATCGGAAAGGTCTATATTGAGGCTCTAATTATAGCTTATGGTGATGGAAGAAATGGAAAGTCCACATTTTGGAATACTATCTCAAGAGTTCTTAATCTATATAGTGGGTCAATCTCAGCAGATATTCTTACAGTTAATTCTAAGAGAAATGCCAAGCCAGAACTTGCTGAAACAAGAGGTAAAAGGCTTTTAATTGCAGCTGAACTTCAAGAAGGATTAAGGTTAAATACTTCAAATGTTAAACAGCTTTGTTCTACAGATGAGATTGTAGCAGAGAAAAAATATCGAGATCCATTTAAGTTCATACCTTCTCATACCCTTGTCCTATATACTAACCACCTACCAAAGGTGGGTGCCTTAGATGAAGGAACCTGGAGAAGACTCATTGTAATTCCTTTTGAGGCAAAGATAGAGGGTAGTAGTGATATTAAAAACTACACTGATTATTTAGTAGATAAGGCTGGAGGAGCAGTTCTCAAGTGGTTAATAGAAGGGGCTAAAAAAGCTATTGATGAAGATTTTAAATTCAGTCTACCTAAAAAAGTAGCTGATGCCATCAATGAATATAAGGAATCAAATAACTGGTTCAAGCATTTCTTAAATGAGTGTTGTGAGATTGATTCATCATTTGAAGAGAAGTCTGGAGAAGTCTATCAAGAATATAGAGCATATTGTTTAAGAACTGGAGACTATGTAAGGTCTACAACTGATTTTTATTCTGCTCTTTCATCCAATGGATTTATGAGGAGAAAAACTAATCAAGGAATTGTGATAGGTGGACTTAAATTAAAGTCAGACTTTGTGTAAAAATACAAGAAGTGCAGGTCGTGAATGTCATATATATAACTATTATATAGTAGGCAAATTAAATTTTAGTTATATATAAAGGTTATATAATAGAGTTTCACGACTTGCACAATGGCTAAAAATAGAGGTTTATATGTTAGAAAATGAAATAGAAAAAGCATTGGTAGATAAAGTGAAACTCCATGAAGGTCTATGTCTTAAATTTACATCTCCTTCAATGACGGGAATACCAGATAGGATAATACTCCTACCTAAAGGTAAGATCGGATTTGTAGAAACAAAAAGACCTGGAGGAGAACCAAGACCAATTCAGAAAAAGAGAATAAGGCAATTTAAAGATTTAGGTTTTAAGGTTTATGTTCTTGATTCAAAAGAAAACATTGATGAAATAATGAAGAGAATCGGAGGTGACTAATTGGAATACGCTCCACATAAATATCAAAAATATGCTACTGAATTTATAAAAGAAAATAAAGAATCAGCACTTCTACTTGACATGGGTCTCGGCAAAACGGTTATAAGTCTGACAGCTATAAAAGATTTACTCTTTGATTCTTTTGAAATTTCTAAAGTTCTAATAATAGCACCATTAAGAGTTGCCAGAAATACCTGGAAAGAAGAGATAGAAAAATGGTCCCATCTTGATATCTTAAAATATTCAGTAGTCATAGGTAGTGAAAAAGAAAGAATAAAAGCATTAAATAAGCAGGCAGATATTTATCTAATCAATAGGGAAAATGTAGATTGGTTAATAAATAAGAGCGAACTGTCCTTTAACTACGATATGATTGTAATTGACGAACTATCCTCTTTTAAGTCTCATATGTCAAAGAGGTTTAAAGCCTTGATGAAGGTTAGACCAGGGGTAAAAAGAATAGTTGGTCTTACTGGAACTCCATCATCTAACGGCCTAATGGATTTGTGGGCTGAGTTTAGGCTGCTTGATATGGGAGAGAGACTTGGAAGTTTCATTGGCCAGTACAGGGAAATTTACTTCAAACCAGATAAGAGAAATGGACCAATTATATATTCCTATAAACCACTGCCTTTTGCTGAAGTTGCAATCTATGAAAAGATATCAGATATAACAGTTTCTATGAAAGCTGAAGATTACCTAAAAATGCCAAAGAAGATAAACAATGAAGTCTTTGTAAATCTATCAGATAAAGAAAGAGATATCTATGAGACCTTAAAAAAAGACCTGGTCGTTAGTATTAAGGATAAAGATATAGATGCTGTTAATGCTGCTGCACTTTCTAATAAGTTACTTCAAATGGCATCGGGTTCTGTTTATGATGAAGATAAAAATATGATTTATATTCACGACAGAAAGCTGGATGCCTTGGAAGATTTAATAGAAGGCGCAAATGGAAAACCTGTTCTAATAGCTTATTGGTATAAGTCAGATTTGAAAAGAATAAAAGATAGGTTTGATGTAAGGGAACTTAAGACAAGTGAGGACTTTAAAGAATGGAATCAAGGTAAGATTCCTGTAGCCATTATCCATCCAGCATCTGCTGGTCATGGATTAAACCTACAAGCAGGTGGCTCAACACTTATTTGGTTTTCTCTTACTTGGTCATTAGAACTTTATGAACAAACCAATGCCAGACTATATAGGCAGGGTCAGAAAGAAACAGTTGTAATTCATCATATCTTATCTAAAGGAACTATTGATGAAGATGTAATGAAATCATTAGAAAATAAGAACAAAACACAAGCTGCACTTATTGATGCAGTGAAAGCAAATCTGGAGAGTTAATGTCATAGAATGTCACTAAGAACATTTGATAAGCTTAATATACGAGCAGGAGTTCTATGGAGAACTTACCTCAAAAAATTATGGAGGTAAGAAATGAACGCAAAAGAATATTTAAAACAAGCTTTTTATTTAGACAAGAGAATTAATAGCAAGCTGGAGCAAGTTGAATCACTTAACGCTCTAGCAACAAAAGCTACATCGACCTTATCAGATATGCCTAAGAGTCCTAATAGAGGATCATCAAAACTTGAAGATACTAT
>NZ_CAUPMI010000035.1:0-5309 GCF_963512375.1 uncultured Anaerococcus sp. | reverse complement strand
AATTTCCACTATCTAAAAGGTCATCAATCTTTCTACTTTCTTCAAATGTTTCACCTTTATATAAAGGGAATTCTTCCCCATTAACTTCTACCTTAGTTCCAGCTTCAATTAAGTTAATTCCATCAAAGGTATTCTTATCTTCTAAAATAAATTCTTTTCCAACCTTTACTGCTAATTTTTCTGATGTTTGAGTTAGATTTTCAAAGATTTCTTCAAGGTATGAAT
This sequence comes from uncultured Anaerococcus sp., assembly GCF_963512375.1. Taxonomy (NCBI): domain Bacteria; kingdom Bacillati; phylum Bacillota; class Tissierellia; order Tissierellales; family Peptoniphilaceae; genus Anaerococcus; species uncultured Anaerococcus sp. Next base: position 5,084 of record NZ_CAUPMI010000035.1, on the reverse strand, counting down.
CGTTTCTATATGGAATTACTTCCGAACCCCTAATCATACCTCCCATATATTCCATATTATCTCTGATAGTTACAGTTTTAAGTCCTCCACTTAGTTCATCAAAATCTGTAATGGTGAAGTCCTTATCTTTATATCTAACTTGATCGCCTATCTTAAATTTAGGCTCTATCTTTTCCTTAACTTCTTCTTGTAATGATTTTTCCTCACTTAATGCAACTTGCTCTTCTAAATATGAAAATTCACGCTCATTTACTTCTTCACCATCACCAAGGTCAATCCTATAATGCTCGACAACTTCACCGTCTACATAGTGGTCAAAATAAAATTTGAAATATCCGATATAATCATCAGTCATTTCTCCAAATTCATTTTCTCCAAGAGTTTGATTATGGTCTTTAACATCAATATCCTTTTGTCTTAGGACATTAATTAAATCTTTAGTTACTATCTGCCCACTATAATCGGGAACTAATTCGTGGTTTTCATTAAATTCTACAATCCAGTAATCTTTTCTATTTTCAGTGTTTTTGCCATCAAAAAAAGAAGCTTCATCAGCTTCCTTTTCTTGGCTTATTTCATTTTCTAAGCTTCCACGTATTCCTTGATTGCCATTCTCTTCACTGTTGCCATCAAGTTGTTCATCTGTCCTTGGTATTCCTCTGGATTCTCTCTCATCATCTTCTCTGTCAATCCTTGGGCTTTCATCATCTTGACTTTCTCTCTCTTGATAAAGTCCACTGCCTGATTCTGAATTTCCTTCAGATGGTTCAAAAGTGTTTTCTCCTCGTACATTTCCTGAAGTTTCTTCCAGTTCTCCATGTCCTCGCTCCCTACCAGGTAAGACAGTCTCAGAACCGCGTAAGTCGGATTCGGAAATCTCTCCATAAATTCCATATCCTTCTCCATCATGTCCAAGGTTTTCTCTTCGATCTTCATCGCTATTTCCTCTGTCGCTTCCATCTGTGAAAACTCGTCCATCTCCACTTCTTGACCTATCATCTCGTCTATATAAATCATCTTGACCTCCTCTATCTTCATTTATATTTTCTATATCTTTATTATAGTCGGCAGCGGCCCTTTCTGTCAGCAGCCTAGCACGATCTATTTCCTTAGATTTTTCTATTGTTCTATCTATAATATCTTCACTAACCCTTGATATTACAAGACCTATCTGTTCTAAAGAAATTGTATTAATCCTCAAAAAATTATTTTTTAAATTTTCCATATCCATAGGATAGACTGTATTAAACCTATTAGCTACCGCATAGGATATTGAGTCTCTCATAAACTTTTCAAAACTAAGTCTATCCTCTATATCTATCCTCAAATCAGCAAGAGCCAAGTTAATATATTCATCTCCATAAATTCGACTTAAAGAAAATATATTTTCATTGAGTGAATCACTAGCTTCAAATGAAGAATTATTTATTATTTCTTTTAAAGCCTCGTTATGATTTTCGTGATCAAACTGCCATAAGCTAACCTCATTAATATTCCTATCCATTGATGTAGTCTGACTAATATCGAAAATATATGAAATTCTTTGATTTACATCACTTCCAACTAAAATTGGAATACCCTTCTCTCCTCTCATAACAACTCGACCAAAATATTTCTTCCACATATAAAAAGTCGCACAAGCTCTAGCTTCAGGTTCCTTGTTGTATATACTTAGTTGGCTTGAAAAATCATATTTCTGATTATTGCCTATAACTTTTAATAGTTTTAAATATTCTTTTTCATCTTCTAGCACTTCATACTTTATTGCTTCTTGTATATTCTTAAAATCATTTACTTGCATTTCCTACCTCCTTTTTAAAGCAACAAAAAAAGACGATAGAATGTCATTTTCCATCGTCTATAAAACTTTTGCCTATAATATCCGAATTATTAATTATTAAATAACTAGTTAAAAAGTCATGATATTTACTTGTATTATCTTCATATATTGTTGATGTAAATGTTTTATATAAAAATATTCCAACTACTAAAATTAATACAATCATTAATCTTGTAAGAGCTAATCCAATTTTATCATTGCAATCTTTAATAACATCTATAATCTTCCAACCAGTTAAAGAAAATGCTAATATCAGAATAGAACCAATCATTTTAATAATTTTGGGGAACTTAGTTCCTGCAAAGCCTCCATCATTTTTATCTTTTGCTATTATATGCCTGTATTTTTGTAATTCTAGATAAACCTGTTTATTGTTAAGTTTTGTTTTCATTATTTCGTTATCTATGTCATTAATAAGTTTCTCCAATGAATCTTCTTGATGCATTAAACTTCTTTCTTTTCTTAAGCATAAATGATCATACCTTTGGACAAAATTTGTATTGCTTATTTCTTTTCCTAATTGCGTTGATCGATTATACTCGCTTCCAAATAATTTTTTTAGTTTTTCAGGAACTAAATTTGTTTTATCCAATTATTTCACCTCAGCTATTTTTATACCCATTTAAATCTAATATATCACTCTAATAATAGCCATTAAAATATCAACCACAATAGAGTTGCCGGCCTGCTTATATAGCTTGCTTGAAGTACAATTTTTTCTTCTTGGATGCACTTCCTCTAATTTGTCTATATCGCTATCATCAAAGCCCATGAGCCTTAAACATTCTCTTTCTGTTAAATACCTATACTGACCATTTCCAATATCTATTATTCCAGAATTGGGTACTCTCATCTGTTTTGTAGAAATAGTATAAGAAAAATCTTTAATCACTTTTAGTCGCCCTCTAAAACTATTATCTATGCCTTTATTTAAAAATTTCAGCATATAAGGTTGGGTCATTGTATAAAGTTCACTTACATCCTTTTCTAAAAATTCACTTAGTGGTCTTGTTTCTTTCCTCTCCAATTTATTAAAAGAAAAGTTATTTGCTCCAAGACATGAAACAACAAATATCCTTTCTCTTTTTTGAGGTATCCCAAAGTCCATTGCATTTAAGATTTCATACTTGCTTTCATATCCAAGGTCTTCTAGCTCCTTTAGATAAATAAAAAAGGAGTCCCTCATATTTCTATCAAGGACTCCCTTTACATTTTCCCAAATTATCCATTTAGGTTTATCTTTCATTTCTTTTATTATTCTAATTGTTTCAAATAGTAAGCTTGATCTAGTTCCCGAATTCTTTACTCCTCCTTGCTTTTTTCCTATTCTTGAAAAGTCTTGGCAAGGACTTCCATGCATTATTAAGTCTATCTTCTCATTAGGAGCTTTATATCCTACTACTGATTTTGGCTTATAGTCTTCTCCATAAAGTGCGTTGTATGATTTAACACAAGCCTTATCTATTTCTACATAATCAACTACTTCATAAGGTATCTTCAAATTAATAAAAGCCTTTCTAATAGCACCTATGCCACCGAAAAGCTCTAATATCTTCACCTTATTCATTTAGATTATTCTTGTACCTATCTACAAGCTCCCTTATACTATCTTCTATTTCTCTTAAAAAGTCTTCTTTATCTACTTCACCAGAGCTAATCTTTGCAAGTTTCATTTCCCATTCAGATGTTGTTTCTGCTGATTTAAACTTATCCTCTACAATCGATACAAGCCTATTGCCTTTTTCTGTTACAAGTAGATTTTTCTTATCTCTTCTTATAAGATCCTTATGGATAAGATTTTCGATAATTCCTGCTCTTGTAGCTGGTGTTCCTAAGCCTTTTCTTTCTACTTCTATAGCTTTATCCAAAGATTCTACTCCTGCATTCTCCATAGTCTTTAAAAGTGTATCTTCATTATAATGACTTGGGGCTTTGGTGAATTTCTCCGATATATTTTTAGAAGTTAGCTTAATTTTATCTCCAGTCTTTATATCTGGTAATTCATTTTTTTGTTTTTCTTTTCCATAGCTCTTTAGATACTTGGTATAACCTTCATCGATTATAGTCTTGCCACTTGCATTGAAGTTAAATTTATCATATTCATATCTGATTTTTCTACTAGATTCCTTTAAGTTATCCGAACATGAAGCAAGTAATTTATTCTTTATTAGATTATAGATTTTACTTTCTCTATCAGATAAATCTTTGGCTTTTCCAATACCTGATATAGTAGGAATAATCGCATAGTGGTCTGTAACATTAGATGAATTAAAAATAGACTTAAAATTTGATTCATTAACCTTAAAATCATCTTCAAGCCCTTCTAATAATTCTTTCATAGTATTGACCATATCATCGGTTAGATACCTGCTATCTGTTCTTGGATATGTGATTAGCTTTTTTTCATACAGACCTTGTGCCAGATTTAAAGTGTCATTTGCTGAATATCCAAAATATTTATTTGCTTCTCTTTGTAAGGTAGTGAGATCATAAGGCTTATCTGGTTTTGTGCTTATTTCTTTATCTACTACTTCTGTAATAACTATTTCATCTTCTAGCAAATTTAATAGTTGCTCTGCAACTTCAATTCTATCAATCCTATCTGATACAAGCTTCAATCCTTTATAAGATAGGTCTACCGTATAATATTTTTGCTTCTTAAATAGGTTTATTTCACTATCTCTTTTAGCAATTAAATATAGAGTTGGAGTTTGTACTCTACCAACTGAATATGTTTCCTTGTAAATGCAAGAATAAAGCCTACTTAAATTCATTCCAACTAACCAATCCGCAATTGCTCTTGCATTTGCTGATCTATATAAGTCTTCAAAGTTTTCTCCGTCTTTAAGATTTCTAAATCCATCTTCAACAGCTTTGTTTTCCATTGAAGATATCCAAAGTCTTTGAATTTTCTTCTTACATTTAGCTTGATTATATACAAGCCTAAAAATAAGTTCTCCCTCTCTACCAGCATCACAAGCATTTATAACTGTGTCGATGTTCTTATCATTTAAAAGTTTTTTCAAAATTCCATATTGTTTTTTAGTGCTTTTAGATACTTCATAAATATATTCTTCTGGAATTATTGGAAGATTTTCTATTGACCATTTCTTCCATTTTTCATCGTGTCTTTCTGGACTTGCCATTTGAATTAAATGACCTACACACCAAGAAACAATGTATCCACCTCCCTCATAATATCCGTTTTTTCTTGTTCTTGCTCCAATTACTTTTGCAATTGTAA
>NZ_CAUPMI010000034.1:0-7271 GCF_963512375.1 uncultured Anaerococcus sp. | reverse complement strand
GTGCAAGATAGAAATTACTTTCTTTCTTACACTATTTATGGTACTAAAAAGACCCGAAGGTCTCTTTTATAAGTCACTTGGGTCTAGCTTGAAGGTGTCCCATTCTGATAGGTCGCCTGCTTTAAAGCCTTTTTGGTACCAACGGCTTCTTTGCTCGCTTGTGCCGTGGGTGTAGGATTCTGGGACTACATAGCCCTGGCCTTTCTTTTGGATAGTGTCATCTCCTATGGCCCAGGCTGTGGATATGGCTTCGTCTATATCGCCTTCTTCTAGGTAGCCTTTTTTGTGTTGGTAGCTTGCTACTACTCCTGCAAGATAGTCTGCCTGGAGCTCTAGTCTGACTGTGAGGGCGTTTCTTTCCTTTTCTGGGAGTTTTTGCATGAGTTTTTGGTATTGGTCCATGATGCCTGTGACATTTTGGACGTGGTGGCCGATTTCATGGCTTATGACGTAGGAGACTATGAAATCTCCATTTTTGGCCCCAAAATCATTGACCAGGCTATTGAAAAATGACAGATCCATGTAAACCTTATTATCTCTTGAGCAATAAAAGGGTCCAGTCCCTGACTGGGCAAAGCCGCATCCTGTATTGATTGCATCTTTGAATATATCCATCTGGGCTGGCTTGTAGTCGATTCCTTCCTTGGCCAGAATTTCTGTCCAGGCGTCTTCTGTATCAGCTAAGACTACTGCCGAATATTCATAAAGGTCTTTTTCTGCCTGGGTCATGACATATTCTTCTTGCTGGGTCTGTGGGGCTGTCTTTGTTGTAGATTCAAGGGCTGCAAATGGGTCTCCTGTCATTAAAAATATAACTAGGGCAAGGATTAGCCCTCCCCCACCAATGGCCAGGCCTCCTCGGCCACCACCACGGCCAGCATTATTTATATTTCCACTCTGTCTTCTACCTCTCCATTTCATAAAATTCTCCTTTTTCTTTATATAATGTTAATACCCAAATGTAGGCAATTTAATTTAGCCTTATCTTTAATCTTTAAAACTTATTTGGCCCTTTAAAGATTAGCTTTATACTTTAGTCAAGTTTAAGGTATAATATAAGAAATTACAGATACAAAGGAGAGAACATGAATTTTTCATTAGTTCCAATAGCAGATAAGAAATTTTTAAACTTCATCTACCTGGGCCTAGGCTCAAAGGGTAAGAGCCTTATTGCCCTCTTTAACACCAGGGGCAATACCATGATTAAGGAATCAGTGGCCAAGGACCTTGATATAGAGATGATTGATAAGGACTACATAGACGAAAAAAAGACCTACAAGAGGGCCTTTCTAGGCGAACTTCTTATAGGTGGTCTAAAATTAAACAGGGTGCCAGTTCTAATTTGCAAGGATTCGGTCTTTGACATAGGCCATGATCCAATGGGCAATACCAACGACTGCGACATGGTCCTAGGCTGGAATATTATCAGTCAATTTGCCTGGAGAGGAAATTTGGCCGAGGGTAGGTTTGAAGTCCAAACTTCTGATTTTACCAAAGCAAGCGGAAAGAAGACCAACCAACCAATCCTAAATATTGGCCTAGGTGATAAAATTATAAAGGCTGCCATAGACTCATCCAGACCTTTAACTATAGTTTCTAAATCTATCGGCAAGGAAGTAGTCGCATCTGACCCAGACCTTGCAAAAACTATGGATATGATGGGAGAAGCTACTGATGATGTAACTTACCTCAATAGATTTAGCTTTAAAATCGACAATAAGGATGTGAAAATCCAATCAGTATCAATCGACTCCGACCTAAATGATGCGGATATCCAAGTTGTCTTTGGTGCAGACCTTTTAAGGCAAACAAAATGGTCAATCTATGGCCCATCTGCCTTTATCAAGCTAGAAAATTATTAATCTTTAGACTCTTGCAAAAAAATACCCCAAATCTTAGCATTTCTAAGACTGGGGTCTTTTTTTATCCAATTATTAAGAAATATCCAAGGACTAGGACTCCTAAAATTATCCTATAGATGCCAAATGGGATGAAGTCGTTGTTTTTGACATAGGTTAGGAATTTCTTGATTACTGCATAGGCCACTAGGAAGGATAGGACCATGCCGAGGGCTATTAAAAACCACTCATAGCCTGAAAAGCCTGCTAGGTTTTTGACTAGTTTTAGGGCTGTGGCTCCTAGCATGGTTGGGATGGCTAGGAAGAAGGAAAATTCTGCCGCAGCAGGTCTTGATAGGCCAAGGACTAGGCCGCCGATGATTGTGGCTGCTGACCTTGATGTGCCTGGAATCATAGCAAGACATTGGAAAAACCCTATAGCAAGGACAATCTTATAAGGCACATCTGCCAGGCTCTCGTAGGCGAAGGCTTCCTTGCCCCTATTTTTCCTCTCGATTAGGATGATTATGAGGCCCCAAATTACCAGCATTGCTGCCACTGTGATTGGGTTAAAGAGGTATTTGTCGATCAAATCATCAAAGAGGAGACCTAAGACCATGGCTGGTAGGACTCCGACTATTACCTTAGTCCAAAGTATTATGGTTTGGCCATCTGGGTGGGTCAAGATAAAGTAGGCCTTAGACTGGCCATTTAATTTTTCATAATTTCTTGGGAGGGAAATTTTCCCTTTAGACCAAGGATTGAGCTTGTGAAAATAGATCACAACTACTGAAAGGATGGCTCCCAGCTGGATTATGACGTTAAAGGCATTTGAGAAGCCTTCTGGCGTTAGTTTTACAAATTGATTGACTAGGATGAGGTGGCCAGTGGATGATACTGGCAAAAATTCTGTAACCCCTTCTACTATAGAAAGGATTAGGACTTTGATTAGGTCGATTATCATTTAAATTCCTCCATGAATGAGTGTTTTTCTCCCCTTATTTGGTAACCTAGGACCATGTCGCAGTTAACATTTTCTGCTGATCTTAGGATTGATTTTTCTACTTCTGGGTTATCTTTTTTTATCTCTGCAATTAGCTTTTTAATCTCTGCCCTGGTGTGGGATGAGGTCGATTTGGTGACTGTGCAGGCACAATCAAGGGCAGAAAGGCCTGCAAAGTCCCTCCACCTGATGATATCTTCTTCTTTAAGATAATATAGGGGCCTTATGAGGTCCATATCATCGAAGTTTTGGGCAGTAAGCCTTGGCTTCATGGTCTTAAAATTGCCTGCATAGAGGACATTCATCATGATTGTCTCGATGACATCGTTCATGTGGTGGCCTAGGGCTAGCTTGTTGCAGCCAAGGTCCTTGGCCTTGGCATAGAGAAAGCCCCTCCTCATCCTGGCGCAGAGATAGCAAGGATTGCCCCCATCTGCCAAACTCTCTGATATGTCAAAGACCTTGGAATCGTAGATGCCAGCTGGGATTTGTAAATATTCCAGATTATGCTTTAACAGGTCTAGATTTTCCTGATCATAACCTGGGTCCATGCAAATATATTTTACATCAAACATGACCGGGCCGTGCTTGTGGAGCTCTTCAATAAGCTTGGCTAGGATTAGGGAATCCTTGCCGCCAGATATTGCAACTCCGACCACATCCCCTTCGCTAATGAGTTCAAATTCCTTGATAGCCTTGATAAAAGGCGACCATATTTCTTTTCTATATTTTTTAATAAGTGATTTTTCTATTTCTTTTATGTCTGTCATAATATTATTTCTTTCGATGGTTGGTATCTTTTAGCTACTTCTAGGTCTATATCCTTGTCTGTGTCTAAGCCTAGGCTATTGAGATAGGATTCGACTGTGATTTTTGAGAGGGCTTCTGTATTATTTGTCTCTGACAAGTGGGAAAGAAAGACCGCCTCCTTCTTGCCCTCAAGGGCATCTCCTAGGGCCTCAGCCGCCTGGTCATTTGAAAGATGGCCCATCTTGCCCATGACCCTGAGCTTGAGCTTGTAAGGATAAGGGCCAATTTTTAGGGCCTCCAGGTCGTGGTTTGCCTCCATATAATAAACATCTGACCCCTTAATCTGATAGGCAATCTTTTCGTCAATAACTCCTGTATCTGTAATCAGGCTAATCTTTTTATTGGCCAAGTAAATTACAAAACCTACCGGCTCATAGGCATCATGGTAGGTTGAAATTGGATAAATATCCATAGATTTAAAATTTAAAAATTCATTGGACTTAAAAATCTTAATCGAGTCGTCCTTGAGATTTTTAGTCTTTGGCAAATAAGCCTTCCAAGTGCCCTCGTTGGCATAGATTGGAAGCTTGAACCTCTTGGCAAGGACAGCCGCCCCCTGGCTGTGGTCGGTGTGCTCGTGGGTTAGGAAAATCCCATCAAGATCTGATGGGTGTTCGCCAATTTCTGCCAAAAGATTTTCAATCTTTCTACCAGAAAAGCCCGCATCGATTAGGATTTTGGTTCCCTCATAGGATAAGAAGGAGGTATTGCCAGATGAACCTGAAGAAAGGACTACAAATCTATTCATTTATATCCAGATACTTTCTGATAAAATCTGCTATGGATGGCTCATCATTTGTACCAATTACAAAATCAGCAGCCTTTCTAGTAGGCTCTGCCCCATTTCCCATGGCTACACCCACACCCACAAGGCCCACTGATTTTAAATCATTGAGTCCGTCACCAAAATACATCATATTATCAAGGCCAATGCCTGTTATATCTGCCAAATCCCTCAAGGCCTCAGATTTGCCAGCCTTAGGGTTAAGAATTTCGCTGATAAAGGGAGCATTTCTCATATACTTAAATCTCTTCTCAATATCAGCCCTATGCTTATCCTCAAAATCCTTCAAAATCTCAGGACTAGCTGAAAGGCAAACCCTGGCAATCTCATCAGGAATGTCATCAAGGCTGTCGTATTTAAGCCTTGGCATCCTCACCAGGCCCTTATCCTTAAGAAAAGCCTCATTAGGCTCATCTTCATTAATAAAAATAATATCCCTGGTGTGGATAGACATCTGAAGCCTAGGGTCATCAATCTGGTCAAAAATAAAGGCCACATCATCCTTAGTCAGGCTCTTATTAACAAGGGCTCTGCCAGTAGAATTTTGCCTAATAAAGGCCCCAGTAGAAACAATAGAAAGGTCATCATCATTCATCAAATCAAGCCCTTCCCTAATCCACCAATGGCCATTAAAAGTCCTGCCAGTGCAAAGGATAATTTTAATTCCCATCTCCTTTAAATTTTTTATAAGGGCCTTAGTTTCATCTAGCACCTCGCCCTTGCTATTAATAAGGGTCCCATCTATGTCAAAAGCAATTAGCTTAATATCTTTTTTCAATTTTTACCTCTTTACTAAATCTAAAACACATTTCAAATCCTTATTATTTTACTATTCTGGGGGCCTATATTCAATTGAAAAAGACCCCAGCTGGGCCTCTTAGTGTGTATATGATAATTTTAAATATTAGACTCCTCTTACAGGCCTTAGCTTCTAGGCTATGGCGAGAAGCTTTATTGAGAGTAATATAATATTTACCATCTCAACCTCTCTTCTACCCTCATTTTGAACTGTCTCTTCAAAGTTTTACAAACAATCCTATGGCATTTGTTGTTTTCTGCCATTTTGAGGAGATAAGGTAAAAGCATTACTGCCTGCTTCTTTTAAATACCCCTCGAATTCGAGGGGGTTAAAGTCTGGATTATTTAGATTTTCCCAAATATTCTATAGTATAGTAATTTCTCATCCAGTTTGCTACAACTACATTTGGTTCTTCTTTGTTTTCATACTTTGCTATATCCGTTAAGGATATATAATCATTCTTAAAATTTTCAGTATAAACTTGAATTGAAAATCCTTTAGCTGAAATTTTATCTTTTTTAATTTTTGACAATATGCTCCCTCCTTATTCTGGTTTAATCTTTATTACTTGTATTCTCCATAAAAAGATGGCCAGGGCACCGTATGGTTTCTGACATAATTTTAGGATTAAATCGTATATCCAATCAATAATTTTCAAATGCTATAAGCCACTATTTACCCATATGTATAATTTATTTCCCTTTTATTTTTCCTTACAACTGATTATTCCATCAAAATTTCTATCACTTTTTTTAGTATTATTCAAACCGACATTTTATTGTCACATAAATTATTATTTGATAAATAATGTAAAATATATGTACGCAAAAGGGACTGTTGCAAAACTATGAATAACTATCGTCCCATCATTAGAAGATAGCCTGTCCGGCTCATGGAGAACCCGTGCGGAGCACTCGAGCGAAGCGAGAAAAGCCTGTCGGCTCTTTGAGACTCTTGTTGGAAATTTTCGGGCCGACCGTCGGCTTCGGAATGCTTGCCGGCTCATGGAGGCAATTAGCCCGTCGGATCTTAGAGACTAGCCTGTCGGCGTGTGAGACTTTTCTACAAGGTTCCTCTAGTTATTTTGGACGATTTATTCATTCTGCAACAGTCCCTACCTATAATTATTGATATCTATTATTTAAATACTGTTCATTTGCCTTTAGGAGCTTCTTATAGTAATCATCATAGGTCTTGCTAAATTTTCTAATAAGTGGAATTGCTATTTCATAATATTGATTTTCCTTCATAAAGTTTTTAAGCTTTTCCTGGATCTGTTTCATCATGCTATTTTGATACTCTTCACTATTTTTATAGCTTTCATAATTAGAAATTGCATCTTCATTATCTTTCATCCACTTTTCTAAATTCTCAATAGCATCGAGTTTAGCCTGATTTATATCCTTTAAGGTTTTCATATCAAAGGGTGAGCTAATCTTCTCAATGTATTTTTTCTCTTCTTCAGTTAATTCAAAGGCAGGAAGTCTATCAAGATAAGCTATATATTTGTAAAAGGAATCCTTACCATCATCTTCTAATGGTTCATTCAAAAATGGTTGATAGGCAGCAAATAACATTTGTCCAAAATATCCCGGAAAAGCAATTTCTAGTTTTTCATAGATAGTTTCTTCCACCTCAAGTAGCGAAACTTTCTCATTGATTAGTTCATTGCTTTCACCTTTAACAATCATTTCTAGTATTTCCTTCCTTTTTTCATCAAGATCCAATTGATGTTGTTTTTCCCTTAAAACAGAAGATAGACTATGGCCACCTGACGATATACACTGATAAATATCAGAGATACTCATTCCCAATTTTCTAAATATAGATACCTTTTTCAGAATTTCTAAATCCTTAGTACTATAGTCTCTATAACCATTCTCAGATTTCTGAGGATGGATAAGTCCTTTATCCTCATAATACTCTATTGCCTTCCTAGTTAGACCCGTTTCTTTTTGAATTTTACTTCTTAACATAGTTTCTACCTCCTCGTATATTGGAGATGTAGTAAAAACACTACATTTTATTCTCAATCCC
>NZ_CAUPMI010000033.1:0-9212 GCF_963512375.1 uncultured Anaerococcus sp. | reverse complement strand
GGGATTGAGAATAAAATGTAGTGTTTTTACTACATCTCCAATATACGAGGAGGTAATTATATGAAAAAATTTAGATTTTTAATCTTAGTGTCAATCATGTTCATAATGCCATTTTTGTCTACTATGAATGAATCTCTAGCTGATGATGAAGATATTATTATTATGGTTAAATCAACTACATATAAATCTGATTCTATTTGACTTTGAAAAGTCTTGTTACAGTATGAATAAATTAGTCTAGATTGTTATCACTACTATCACATTCTAGTAATCGACCTAAAATAATTAAAAACTCAATTGAAACTTTGCCTAGTCAATCCAGATTTATAAAATGTACTTTCTGAAATCAAGGGGAAAATTTACCAGAGAGTTTTCTAGTTACAGGTCGATATTTATTCATGATTTTTAACTACTTATTTAGTTTATCCTAATATAATTTCTATTTTTTTATTCATTAGTAACTGTAAATCTTTATTTAAGATATTTACTAATAACACTTTTGTAGCTGTTAAGGACTCTTCATAATTTTTATTAGCTCTATAACAAGCAATAAATCTTGAAAAATATAGGTATAATAAAGCATCTATCGAGGAGTTTATTCTTGCATATTCTATCCCTTCATTTGCTATCTTAATGGCTTCTTCATAATTTTTATTTATTATGTTCCAATTAGCAAGGTTATTACAAGTGCCTATTTTTACTATCTTATCTTTATCTTGATTTTTGCACTTATTAAATATCTCCACCCTATCGATACCCTTAAAATCTTGGGATGTGGATGCTATATTTAATAATATGCGGAGGTCTATGCCTTGAAGGTCGAGATTATCGAAGTTTTTTCTTTTAATCTTAGTTGAGGATAGGTCCTCATATATTTCACTTAATTCTTCATTAGTTATCTCAGAGTTTAAATATCGTATAAATAGTTCCAGGAGATTTATCTCATATTTTATTGCTCTTAGTTCTCTACTATCTTTTATTAAGTTTATTTTTTCTAATAGGTCTATTCTTATATCCTTTGTTAGAAACATTGCATTTATATCTAATGAATTCTTGATTTCTTCAAGTATGCAATAATCTCCATAGATATATTTCTTGTATAAAGTAAGGACATCAAGACCATATATCTTGGATAGTTCTATTAGACTATCTACAGATGCCGATTCTATTTCTCCTCTTTCAAGCCTTCCTATTGTTCTTTGACTTATATCTGCTATATCTGCTACATCAGCCTGTCTTAGGCCTTTCACTTCTCTTATTTCTATTAGTTTTTTACCAAATTCTTTTCTTTCATCTATCATTTTAGCCTCTATGTATCTATGATTTAATATAATAATATCATAAATCATAAAAATAACAAAAAAAAACCCTAGGAAGTATCCTAAAGTCAATTTTTCTTAAATATTAGCCATATAAAAACTTAGCCTGTCAACTAATTTTATTATGTCTTTTTCATTTGTCGCACAGATTGCAACCCTGATTCCCTTGGCCTGTGGGATGGTGAAGATGTTTTCTTTTTCGAGATTTTCTGCTATTTCAAAAGCTTTATCCGTTGGGATGAAGGTAAAAAATCCTCCAAAATATGGAATCATTTCTAAGTTTTTAGCAAGGGCTTCCCTTACAAAAATCTCTGCTCTTTTTTCTAGCATGAGCCTTAAATCTTCCAATTCCTTTTTGTAGCCTTCCTTATCATCTTCCAACTCTTTTAGGATAAGCTGAGGGGCGTGGACTCCGTTAGACCAGTTGCACCTAGCTGAATGAGCTAGGCTATTTTCAAATTCTTCGATGATTTCTTTTTTGGAAGAAATACCGATAGCTGCCCCACTTCTAAGGCCGTAGGCTGTGTGGGACTTGCTCATGGAATAGGCCACTATGACAAAGAAATTTGGGTCAAGGTCTGTAAATTTTTCAAAAAATTCCTTTTGTTTGCCGCTTCCTGCATATTCTATATAGGCTACATCGACTATGAGGGTGATTTTCTTGCCCTTTTTGGCAAAGTCTTGGCAAGTTTTGATCACCTCATCCCACTCCTCATCGCTTAGGGAATAGCCGGTTGGGTTATTGCCTGGAGAATTTATTATAGAAACAAGCCTATCCTTATTTTCTAGGGATTTTTCCATGCAAGCCTTGTAGGAGTCTATATCAAATTTATAATCATCTGTAAAGAAATTATAGCTAATGAAATCTCTGCCAAATTCATCGCAGATTTTCTTATATGGTGACCAATAATAATCATGAGTGATTACAGGATCTCCCTCATCCGCATAGGTAAAAATTCCAGACCTGATAGCCCCTGTTCCACCTGGGGTTGAAATAGCAGTCATGAAGGCCTTTGGCCTGTGATTTTCAAAAAGGCTAGATAAAACCGCCTCCCTAAAGCCATCTTCCCCCTCAATTGGGGCATAGGATGCAATTATTGACCTATCCATCTGATTTAACCTATCGTAGACGCTATCAAGGGCGATAATCTTGCCAGAATCATCTGCCAAGGTCCCAAGGGCCGCATTTACCACATTTTCCCTGCCATATTTTTCTATAGCTGCATTTGCTTTATTATTGATATCAAAGGCCAAATCCTTGGCTATAGGCCAAGTAGCCTTCTTGATTGTCATTGACATTTTTTGCTCCTTAATAAAATCTTTTTATTATTATACCTAAAAGTGAATTTTTTAATAGTTTATTTAACTTGACATTTTATTGAAATAAAGTAAATTTAAAATAAATTAGGATGTTTTTATCCTAATTTATAAAATAGCGAGGTGATTTTATGAGAATTCATACAGATAATTTAGTTTCAATGACAGAAGCAAACCAAAATTTTTCCAAGGTTGCAAAAATGGTTGATAATTCTGGATCAGCTATAATTTTAAAAAATAATAAACCAAAATATTTATTGATCCAGTATGACGATATAAAGCAAAATGAATATTATAAAAATGAAGATATTGAGGATATTTCTAAAGATATTCTCAATGAATTTAGTCATGTTTTTGAAGAACTTGCAAAATGAAAAAATTTACTAAAGACCAAGTGATTAAGCTTCATAAATCCCTAATTGAAAACTTCGGAGGTATTGAAGGAGTACGTGATGATGATTTGTTAGACCTATCAATCAACTCTGCATTTCAAACAATGTTTGGAAATAATATTTATAACACCCCTATAGAAAGATCTTGTCAACTTGCTTACTCATTTATAATGAACCATCCTTTTATCGATGGAAATAAAAGAATAGGTACATATTTGATGCTTATATATCTAAAATTAAATGGATATAAGATTATAGCTAATGATGATGAAATAATAAATATTATTATGGAAGTTGCCAGCTCTAATTATAATAAGAATGATTTTAAAGATTGGATTTACAAAAATACAGAAAGGATAAGTTATGACTAAATATAGCAAGGAAGAGCTAAAAAATATTTTAAGTGAAGAAGCCTATCATGTGACCCAGGAAAATGGGACTGAGATGCCTTTTTCTTCTGAATATGACAATTTTTATGAGGATGGAATCTATGTGGATATTGTTTCTGGCGAGCCACTTTTTTCATCCCTTGATAAGTATGATGCTGGGTGCGGTTGGCCTTCATTTACCAAGCCAATCGAAGATACAGAGCTTACAGAAAAGGATGATTTTACCCTTATGAGAAAGAGAATTGAGGTAAGGAGCAAGGAAGCTGATAGCCACCTAGGCCATGTTTTCCCAGATGGACCAAGAGAGGCGACTGGCCTTAGATACTGTATAAATGGAGCCAGCCTTCGTTTTATACCAAAGGATAAGCTTGAAGAAGAAGGTTATGGCAAGTTTTTGAAGCTTTTTGATTAAATAAAAAAACTGGAAGGATTTTCCAGTTTTTTTATGCCTTTACAGGTGTGCCATTTAGGTAAAGGTCTATCATTTTTTCTAAATCTTCTCCTAGGTCTTCTTCTCCTAGGTCGAAGTCGCTTTTTAGGCTCAAGTCCATGGTCATGGCCCTTAGCATATTTACTTGGCCAATGCCATGTTCTAGATTTTTCCTATCTGTTATCTTTCTATCCTCTTCATAGGCTGGGAGGAGGTCTTCAAAAGACTTTGAAACCAAGGTCTTTTCTTCATTTTCATCCATTATCTCTAGGATTTTCTCATAGATTTCCCTGTAGGAAATCTTGCTTGTAGCTAGGGCGTAGGTTTTTTTGTGACCTTCCAGCTCTAGGGCAAAAATCGCTCCTTGGGCTAGGGCTCTAGCTGAAATTATTGGAATGACCCCTTCTGTCACAGGTATTGTTGTGTTGGCCTTAACTAGGTCTATGTGAGCACCTAGGGCATTTTTATTAGACCTGCCAACAATCATTCCAGGTCTTAGGATTGAGACATTCATCAGACCATCGCCCTCAAAAAAGGCAATGGATTCTTGCATGGCTCTGGCTTCTATATATGGCTCGTGGTGGTAGTTGTTTTTCCTTAGAATTTCGTTTTTTTCTGCTATTTCTGACCTATAATCTCCTAATATAAGGAAATTTTTGATGCCAGCCTTTTTGGCAATCCTTGCCACCCTGCCTGTTGGCAAGACATTTCTCTCATAAAAGAACTTGCCAGCAGGTCTTCTAGGCACAACTAGATCATCTATGCCTCCAGCATAAACAAAGCTATCGCAATCGCCAATCATTTCAG
Organism: uncultured Anaerococcus sp.; assembly: GCF_963512375.1. Taxonomy (NCBI): domain Bacteria; kingdom Bacillati; phylum Bacillota; class Tissierellia; order Tissierellales; family Peptoniphilaceae; genus Anaerococcus; species uncultured Anaerococcus sp. The sequence continues at coordinate 4,558 of NZ_CAUPMI010000033.1, read as the reverse complement.
CGGCTTGCTTATCGCCTAGGGAGAAAAAATCTGCCAATATATATTCCAAATTTTCATTTTCTTCTATGTCGCTAGATTTGATCAAATCCACCGCTTTTATCTTATAGCCCTGGTCAAGGCCGTATTTTATAAGCTCTCTGGCAAATAAATTGGCCCCACCCAGGATAAAAATTTTCCTAATATTTTTCATATCTTACCTAAAATTTTATTCCAAAATAATCTTCTACTGCCTTGTGTTGGGTGCCGTATTTTAGGTCTTCTTTGGCCTTTTCACCCTTTATAATTTCAACAAGTCTTAGGGCTAGATAATTTGTTACAGCAGCTCCCCTGCCTGTTGTAATATTTCCATCAGTGACAACTATTTGATCATCAATATACTCGCCAACATTTTTTAATTCTTCCTTGATAGTTGGGAAGGATGTGGCCTTCTTGTCAGCAAGGACACCCGCCCTATCTAGGACAATCGGACCTGCACAGATTGCAGCAATTAGTTTATTGTCATTGTTAAACTCACGAACTAAATCTATTACCTCATCATTATCCCTAAGGGTCTCTGCTCCCTTGGTTCCTCCTGGTATATAGACTCCATCGTAGGCTTTTCTATCAATATCTTCCATAAGCTTATCAGCCTTATATTCTATGCCGTGGGATGTTTTTAAATTTATATCTCCTGTAGTAGATACCATATCTACTTCAATTTCAGCTCTTCTTAAATAATCAACAAGAGTAAGTATTTCTATAGTTTCATTGCCATTTGCTAAAAGTACACATATCTTCATAATGACTCTCCTTTATCTTCTCCTACTATTATATGCATTATCTAAGAAAAAAGCTATGGAAAATCCATAGCCTTATTCTAATAATATTTTTTATTTATCTTTTCAATTATTGCATCTGGGTCAAAGCCAAGTTCTTTTGCAACTTCTTCGCCTGGACCTGATATACCGAACCTGTCAATGGCAATATTTAGACCATCTAGGCCTGTCCATTCGGACCAACCAAAGGATGTGGCCATCTCAATTGAAACTCTCTTTGTAATCTCTTTTGGAAGGATTTCTTCCTTGTAAGCTGCACTTTGTTCTCTAAATAATTCCATAGATGGCATGGATATTACTCTAGTAGCCTTGCCTGATTTCTCTAGCTTTTCTGCTGTTTCAAGAGCTAGGGCCACTTCAGAACCTGTCGCTATTAGGATTAATTCAGGATTTGCGGCATCTTTTATGATGTAGGCTCCCTTGTCAATATTTTCTAAATTTTCAGTCTCTTTTAGGTTTGAAATATTTTGACGAGTTAGGGCTAAAACTACTGGTCTGTCCTTACTTTCAAGGGCCACTTTCCAAGCAAGCCTTGTTTCATTGGCATCTGCTGGCCTTATAACTAGGGTGTTTGGAATTGACCTTAGCATGGCAAGTTGCTCGATTGGTTGGTGGGTTGGGCCATCTTCCCCGACTGCCACAGAATCGTGGGTCATAGCATAGGTAAGTGGAAGGTGAGATAGGGCAGAAAGTCTTACAGCTGGTTTTAGGTAGTCAGCAAAGACAAAGAAGGTTGACACATGGTGGAAGCTTCCTCCGTGGGCCATGATACCATTGCCTATAGCTGCCATGGCAAATTCCCTTACTCCATACCAAATATTCCTACCACATGGGCTCTCATCTCCAAAGGCCTTTGAATCCTTGATATTAGTCTTATTTGATGAGAAAAGGTCAGCTGATCCTCCCCAGAAGTTTCTTGTAATTTTTGCCAAGTCTTGGATGATTTCTCCACCTGAAGCACGACTGGCAAGAGCCTTATCTTCATGAGAATATTTTCTAACTTGGTCCATAAAATTTGCTGGAAGCTCTCTATTTATACCTGCCATTAATTCCTTGTAGTCTTCTGGATATTTTTCTAAGTAGGCCTTTAAAAGCTCATCCCAAGCTTCATTCGCAGATTTTCCACGAGCCCTTATGCCTTCTTCAAATAATTTATAGATATCATCTGAAATTTCAAAGTCAGATGCATCCCAACCATAGGCCTTCTTTGCAAATTCAAAGTCTTCTGCTCCTATTGGTGCACCGTGAACCTTGTTGGTGCCTTGGTTTTTGGAACCAAAACCGATTATGGTCTTAACTTCGATAAGTGTTGGCTTCTCATTTTCCTTAGCCCTTGTTATAGCTTCATAAATTGCTTCTAGGTCATTGCCATCAGCAACTCTCTCATAGGCCCAATTTTGTGCAAGGACCCTGTCTTTTACAGATTCAGAGAAGGATGTAGACAAGTCCCCATCTAGGCAGATGTCATTTGAATCATAAAGGATAATTAGTTTATCTAGTTTTAGATGACCTGCAAGTGACATTGCCTCATAGGAAATCCCCTCCATTAGGTCCCCATCACCGCATAAAGCGTAGGTGTAATGGTCAATTACCTTCATGTCATCCTTGTTATAAAGACCTGCCATGTGCTTTTCAGCAACAGCCATACCCACAGCTTGGGCAATACCTTGGCCAAGCGGACCTGTTGTAACTTCTACTCCTTCTGTCATGCCTAGCTCAGGATGGCCTGGTGCCTTTGAGCCAACTTGCCTAAAGTTTTTAAGCTCATCCATAGCTAGGTCATAGCCTGATAGGTGGAGTAGGGAATAAAGCATGGCTGATCCGTGGCCTGCTGATAGGATAAACCTGTCCCTGTCAAAAAACTTAGGATTTTTAGGATTTGCCTTCAAAATCTTGTTAAATAAAACATAGGCCATAGGGCTTGCGCCCATTGGTAGGCCTGGGTGGCCAGAATTTGCCTTTTCTATCTGGGCAATGGATAGGGTTCTAATAGCATTAATTGCCTTTAAATCATCACTTGTAAACATTAAGTCTCCTTTGCAAAAATTAGTCGATGTGTATATTTATTTCAAGCCTATTATACTTCACTTACACCTATCATCATAAGAATGTTATTTATTAAACTAGCTTTGCTAGTAGACACAAGCTTAGGCTGAATATTTAAATAAGGCTATTAGGCTTGCAATTAAAATTATAAGGGAAAGGGCTAAAATGACCTTGCCCATTGGCCTTCCTATATTTATAGTCATCCCCACACCAATTCTCTTATTTACAAAGAGAGCTGGATCGTCAGGATTGTTATAGATTGTAGAGCCAAGTATTCAATTATCATCATCTTCCTCAAAGCTTGTATAGGATAAATTATTAAGCCTTGATCCGTCAGTTCCAACCTTAAAACCTAAATAAATCACTCCTCCTATTGAAGTTACAAGGGTAAGACCTGTGAGTATATTTACAAGACCATCACCTCCTCCAAAGCTAAAGCTTGTTATGCCAATCTGAAAAAGAATGGTCATGAGAAGAGCATTTATCCCTAAATAGTAGGACCAAAGATTTTTAGCCTTTGTATTATCAGCAAGAGACCTTTCCGGGTCTTCCTGGCTAAGTCTTGGCCTGGCCTTGATTAAAAAATAATTTACCATAGCAAAAAGTGCTAAATTTCCTAGGCTTATGAAGCTTGGCATAAAGACATTTGTCAGAGTCTTATCCTGGATGTCGGTGACATTTCCGCTAAAATCTGTATGCATAATGAGCTTATCAGGAAGATTTTCGTAATTTAGGAAAAGATATAGGCTGCCTCCTATAATAAAGGCAAGGCAAAGGCCGTAAATAAGTAAGATTGGCTTGTAGGAAATCTTACTTTTTCCCCCTATGCTTACAAGTTTTTTCCTTTCTTGCTTACTAGACTTAGAAATTTTCCTGATTTCCTTATTGGCCCAAATTAGAGGAACCATAATAAATCCCAAGCTTAGGAAAAAATATAGGCTTATCCAGCCGACATTATTTGTCACAAATGATATTAAATATTGAATAGATCCTAAGGCTAGGGTTAAAATTAGAGTTATTAGTTTATATTTTTTATTTATTTTTCTCAAACCATCGCTATTTTCATCAAGCCTTATCCCAAAGACGTAGCCTTTTTTGGAAAGGGAATTGACAAAAATTTGCAAGATTCCTACTAGCAAGATGGATGAAGCGTAAAGTATAGAAATAAAATTTCCTTCAGTCATTTTTATCCTCCCAAATATTTTCTATATATGCAATAAAATCTTCCTTGCCAAGGCCCTTAAGCTTGGCAAAGGATGCCAGATAGGCTAGTTCATCCTTTATAATCTGACCTTCTTTGTCATTTACTGGTTCAAAATCCTTGCCGACCATAGAGCCAAACCTCCTGTCCATAACTATGAAACCATCGCTTGCAAGGAGCTTGTAGGCCTTGTTTACAGTGTGAAGATTAATGCCAATCTCCTCGGCCAAGTCCCTTACAGAGGGCAGCTTATCCCCCTTCTTGAGGTCTCCACGAGCCAGGCCCACTATAAAGGCCCTTCTAATCTGTTCATAAATAGCTATATCCGATTCAAAATCAATCTCAAAAAACATCTTTCCTCCTTCCTACTTGTTATATATATTATATAACAGATAGAGTAAGTTGGCAAGGGCATTGAAATAATATTTGCCATATAAAACCCACAAAAACCTGCTAACAAAAGTCAAGGAGAAAAGGAAATTAATTTTACTTTTCT
>NZ_CAUPMI010000032.1:0-10597 GCF_963512375.1 uncultured Anaerococcus sp. | reverse complement strand
TTTGTTGTTTCAGTATGTCGGCTTAATTGTTACTTTCATTTCAAATTTTAAAAGTAAAGGGCGAGCCTTAGCGAGTTTATTTACCCTTGACTTTTAAAAAGCGAATGGTTGTTGGTCGCTGCAAGGGTTTGACTCTAAAGGCACGCAAGCACCCTTTAAGGTGTATAATTGCGCCCTTAGAAAATCTAAGGTAGATTCGGTTATTTTATTTTTCTTAATTTTCTCTCATAATTTTTTATTTTTTTCTTTCATGTATCCTTCTTCCGTTTTTAGACAAATAAAAAACAGTAAACCTTTTTTCGATTTACTGTTCACAAAAAATAACTTTAATTAAATTTTAAAGACTAAAATTTATCTATTTTATCTCTAAACTTCCTTTTTATCTTAAATAATAGACTTGATGAATATTGCTCATTTTTAACCAATAATTCGTATGCTCCCATAACATTTGATGAATATGCAAATCCAAACAATCCTATTCCAAACCCAAAAAATACAAATGAATGATAATCTGACCATCTACCAACAGTTAATCCTAAACTAACAAGACCTAGAATAAACAAAACTGTTGATAGTATTGCAATTAAAATGTATTTCCTTTTTTTCAAATCATATTCTTTCCTTAATGTTTTTAGATACTCATAATCAAACAACAAAGGTTCTTGCTTTAATATTTTGTACTGCTCATTTTCAGCAAACATTCCAAGTACCATAAACCCAATCCCAAGAACTACACAAATTGCCATTCCTAAATGTGAGATAGATTTGTCATGGGAAAAAATTATATATGGAATTCCTGTAAAAGCCAAAAACATGAAAGATAAACTTATTAAAAAGCTAACCTTTTTTTCGTTTGCAATATATCCTGTTGTAAGCTCTTTACTTACATAATAACCCTTTTCATTAGAACAATTAATTGTCTTGTCATCTTTCAATAAATAATCTACAGATACTTCAAACACATTTGAAAGTTGAAGCAATTTTTCAACTTCTGGAAATCCCTGATTATTTTCCCACTTACTAATAGCTTGTCTTGTTGTACCAATTTGATCCGCTAAATTTTCTTGAGACATTCCTTTTTCTTTTCGTAACTTAAAAAGTTTTTCACCAAAATTCATATATGAAACCTCCTTGTAGTTTGGTAATTATAGTCTATCAAACTACAATGTATACTTCTACCATTGCATAAATGCACTTTCACAACAGAAAGTTGCATCAGTGTTTTTTTCATTATTCACAAATATTTTTCATATTATTATACCCAAAATATTTTTATTTTAAGATTATTTCATAATCTTATAATCAGACTGTTCATATTTATATTTCTTAATTTCCTCTCATTATTTTTAGTTTTTTTTAAATTCTTTTGTCTTTGTCGCTTCTTCTAGTATGATTTTTATTTCTTCATCTGTTAGTTCTTCTAAATTTTCTATACGGCTTTCTAAGATTGGTCTTCTTGTTATTAGCCTATGTGTTCTTTCTTTTCTTCTTTTTACTATGTCTTGTTTTAATATCTTCTTTTCTTGATTTTTTTCTTGCCTTGATTTTTCTTCTTTATCGTCTATTTTATCTTTTATTTCTTTTGATTCTTGTCTTATTTGATCTAATTTTTTCATACTAATCTCCTGTCTTGTAATAAAAGGAGATAACATTTTCTGCTATCCCTTTCAAAGCTTCATTATTAAAATTTATAAAATACTCTTTTCGATAATATCTGATATTTCCTTTTGTATAGATTCTATCTTTCTATCTATTCCTTTTTGTTGCATGATGTGATTTTGTATCTCTGAAATAATTTTCTTCTATTCATTTTTACGATATTAGGATGAAATAATAAATATTTGCTAGTAAATTTTATTCAATATTATAGATTTGACTTGTTTTTTATTATTGTATATAATGATAATGATAATTAAAATTATTTGAAAGCGAGGAATAAAATGACAAAATTAAACACATATCTTGCAAATCTTGCAGTAATAAACATTAAAATCCATAATCTACATTGGAATATTGTAGGATCTCAATTTGTAGCTGTCCATGAGTATCTTGAATCTGAATATGATAAGGCCGGCGAGAGACTTGATGAAGTTGCTGAACTAATCAGAATGGCTGGGGAATTTCCAGTTGCTAATTTAAAAGGATATTTAGAAATTTCTACTATAAAAGAGATTGAAACTTCTAAAGAAATATCTATTAAAGAAGCATTAGAAATAGTCCTATCTGACATAAAACTTCAAAAAGAACTCGCACTAGAGATTAGAAAAGAAGCAGATGAAGCTGATAATTTCCCTGTAGCTAATGCTATGGAAGATCATATAGAGGACTACAACAAACAAATTTGGTTTGTGGAATCAAGTCTTAAATAGGAAAAATTAACTATTGCAGAACTTTGAATTACTGTCATCCTATAATTAGGGTCTGTAAATAATTTTGTGTATCAACCTAAATCCCAATAAAAGGGCAAAGGTTGATACATTTTTTTGTGTCAATATTTAGCCATTCCTATAGGAATGGTTCTTTTCTTGTTTTCTAGATATGCTCACATTCATTAAATTGAAGTTTCTTTCGGTTATATTTCCCTCTAACCTATCTTCATATAACTGTTCATGGCTTCTATCTATTTCTGTTAATTGTTTTTTTTAAGCTACAGCCCCTTAAAACAAATAGCCAAGAAGTCGAATTGAACATTACAAGTTATGAATTTCTAGTTAAACCAAAACGGTCAGTAAATATGCCAAAATTAGGCTCACGAAAAAGAAGATTATAACTTTTGTGATCTGACTTTTCGCATTAAACCCAAAATTATCATATCCCTTGGCTCCAACCGTCTGTGGATAAACTTTAGTTGGTAATTTTAACTTGGTAAGCATGAGATAATCAAAAAATATAATATCAAAAAGCTTATATCCTTCAATTCGTAAGACTTTTTTACTTTAGTCCTGCTTGAATTTTTATTATTTCAATTATGTTTATTATTTTGCAGTCAATAGTGATAATCATTATTGACAATTTCCCCCAGATGTGCTATCTTATAAATGTAAATAATATATAATGAGGTGTATGTATGAAACTAACTCAAGAAATAAAAGACTTAATTGGTGAACAGCTTGCTTATATAGCAACTGTAGATGAGAATGGTAATCCTAATATAGGGCCAAAAAGAACTATGAGGGTTCTTGATGATGAACATCTCATCTTTTGCGAAAATACAGATGGCAAGCACCATGCCAATATTAAAAATAATGGCAAGATAGCTATCGCCTTTGTTAAAAGAGAAGACAACAAGGGCTTTAGGATTGTGGGTGCAGCCAAATCTTATACAGACGAAGAGTATATGAACCTAGCCAAGGAAAAGGCTGGTGTAATGCCAAAGGCGGCTGCTGTAATCATAGATATAGAAAAGATCTATACCCTTGATTCAGGTCCAATAGCTGGAAAATTATTAGAAGCCTAATTCCCATAGTTATTAATAATTCTACAAAAAAGTTTGGTGCACGGATTATTTCTTGTGTACCAAACTTTTTTATAAATGATGAATTGAAATAATATTGCGACACCTAAACCAAACTAAGTTCGTGCATAAATAAATCAAATGGAGTTTGATATTCTAGAGGGTCTGTAAAAAATTTTGTGTATCAACCTAAATCCTGATAAAAGGGCAAAGGTTGATACATTTTTTTGTGTCAGTATTTAGCCATTCCTATAGGAATGGTTCTAGATATGCTCACATTCATTAAATTTAAGTTTCTTTCACTTATATTTCCCTCTAACCTATCTTCATATAACTGTTCATGGCTTATATCTATTTCTGATAATTGGTTTTTTTAAGCTACAGCCCCTTTAAACAAATAGCCAGGAAATTGAATTGAACATTACAAATTATGAATTTTTAGTTAAACCAAAACGGTCAGTAAATATGCCAAAATTAGGCTCAAGAAAAAGAAGATTATAATTTTTGCAACCTGACTTTTCACATTAAATCCAAAATTATCATACCCCTTAGCACCAACCGTCTCTGGGTAAACTTTAGTCGGCAATTTTAACTTGGTAAGCATGAGATAATCAAAAAAGATAATATCAAAAAGCTTATATCCTTCAAATAGTATTAAAAATCTAACAAAGGCTTGCTGAAAAGTTAAACTAAATTTTACTGTATCAACAATTGCCCAGACTAGGACGGCTGCAATGGTTAGCAATCCAAGTATAATGATAAGTCCGCCTAATATATTGACCCAAATCGGTTTATCTGGCAACTTACTCATCATAGCTTTGATATCATCGGGTGCACCAAAATGCTTCGAGCCAAATTTCGGTATAATAAGTATAAAATTCACCATCATAATTGATGCTGTTAAGCAGATGATTGTTAACATACCAAGTGTTTTCATCAATTTAATTCACCTCCTCTCTTGAAGTATAAACCATTTCGTATATGAGAGCAATTTTTCTTAGTTGTGTCAACTAAATTCGTATAAATTTTCTTGCTAGTATTAGTGCTATACTTTTTTACAATTTATATAGTTATTTAAAATCTATAATCACAGATGTCTTCTTGTCAATGTCATTATACACATACAGGTCATGTATTAAGAAGTTTTGTAAATTCTCAAATAAATTACTCACAAAACTTTGAATTCCAATCTAAAAGATATTTACAAAATCATTGACAAGATATAAAAACACCCTATATAAAGATTACAATTCTAAAATTGTAAGTAAGCTATCACAAATTATACATTATTTCAATAAAATTTTAGTAACCCTTATTAAGATTTTCTTTGATCCCTTGTAAATCAAGTGTAAAGAACTATAAGAATTTAAATCTCTTTTTCAAATTCATCTTCAAAACTAATAATATCATTAGGAGTGCAAGATAGAGCCTTACATATTCTTTCTAAATTCTTAAATGTAATTGGTTTATCCTTGCCCATTTGTGCCATAACATTTGTTGTAAGTCCTGCCATGGCTATTACATCTGTTTTCTTTAGTCCTTTTTTTGCTAACTGTATCCATAATGGTTTATAGTTAAGTGCCATAATATCCCTCTTTTTCTCTTCATTAGATTTATTTAATTATAGCATAAATATTGATTTCATTCAATCTTACATTGATTTAGTGGTTTGTTTTGGAGAATTTGTTGTGTTATTCCGTCTTTATTTTTAGTGTAAAAAAAAAGACGATAGCATTTTAATTTCTATCGCCTGGTATTATCTAATATTTATTTTTATTTAAATTGATTTTATTGTATATCTTAATAATTCCATTAATCCACTTATAAAAATTAAACTGGGATTCATAACAAACCCCAGCTTAATTTTTAGCGTGTTCTTTTAATATAATTTTGATCCTGCTGGAATATTATCATCCAACATTATTAAGTTTAGTTTTTCTTCTCCGTCATACTCACAAATTGCAGATATAATCATACCTTCTGAGTCAATTCCCATCATCTTACGAGGAGGAAGATTACAAATTGCAAGTAGGGTCTTGCCTACTAGTTCTTCTGCGCTATAGTTATTTTTGATTCCTGATAGGATTACCCTATCTTCTCCTGTTCCGTCATTTAGGGTGAATTTTAGAAGTTTTTTAGATTTTGGAACTTCTTCGCAAGACTTAACCTTTACAACCCTAAAGTCTGATTTAGAAAATGTTTCAAAATCAACATCTTCCTCAAATAATGGTTCAACCTTTACCTTTGATAGGTCAAGTTTTACCTTAGGAGCTTCTTGGCTTGTCTTATTTTCTGCCTTTTCAAGACCAAGTGGCTTCATTGTTGGGAAAATCCCCTCTACTTTAGATAATTGTCTAAATCTCTATAAAAGTCTATTTTATGGTACTTTTCCATTTACGACAATTTGCTAACTCTCTATAAGTGCCTATAGATTTCTAGCAAATTGTCGTAAATTTGTCGTAAGCTGTCGTAAATTCTAAAATATAAATTTCATCGCTTTTTCAAATTCTCCCATCTGTTCTATCTTAAAATCTTCTGTTGCATCTACATATATATCCATTGTTGTACTAATATCAGAATGACCTAGAATAGACTGCATTGCTTTTGTATTTATATTTTGTTCATTAAGCCTTGTAGTAAAGGTGTGTCTGAAAATGTGATTGCTTAAATGTGGAACTAATAGAATATCATTAGAGCTCGATTTATTTTTATCCATTATACTTAAATTGCAATCTCTAACAATTCTTCTTAAAGCTTTATTAAGTGTTCCATTATTGTGAACCTTTCCGAACCTATTTAAAAATACAAAGTCTTTAAATCCATCGATTGAATCACAACATTCGATTCCAAAAGTCTTTTGTAACTCTCTTTCCATAAGAAAAGCATCTTTTACTTTTTGAACCATAGGAATACTTCGCTTACCTGATACTGTCTTCGGTGTATTAATAGCATATCTATTGTTTAATCCTTTACCTTTACTATAATATACCAAAGTCCTATTTACATTTATAAGACCATTATCAAAATCTAGATCGTCCCATTGCAATCCTGTAACTTCTCCAACTCTCATTCCTGTCCAAAGCATAACAATGAATATTGGATACCATTTTTTATATTCATCACTATTAGATAAATATTCTTCAAATAGCACTTGTTCTTCTATTGTCATGGCTTTTTTCTTCAGAGATTCATTTCGATAAGCTACTTTCAATTCCTTCAAAGCATTGTCAGATGGATTAAATCTTATATATTCGTCATCCACTGCTAATTCTAAAACCTGATGTAAGACAGTATGAACACAATCTATGGTAGAAACCATCAATCCCTGATCTTCCTTTAATCTGTTATAAAAACTTCTAACATCAGATCTTTTAATATCAGATAGTTTAATGCGACCAAAAGTCGGTTCGACAAATTGTTGATACATATAGATGTAATTTTTAAAGGTATTATCTTTTAAACCTCTTTTTACCTTTGTCCATAGCTTAAAAGTATCATTTACAGATAAGCTACTTCCTTCGTTGTTGATTCCATCTATAGTATTGCGTAAAATATCTAATTCCTTTTCTCTTAATTCTTTTAGAGTTTTCGCATAGATAGATTTTCTACGACCTATTTTGTCTTGCCACTTAAATTCATAAGTGCCATTTGATCTTTGATATTCACCGTCTTTTAAAACAACCCCTTTACTATCTTTGCGTCTTTTTACCATAAAAATTCTCCTTTTTTGATAAAAGACACGCTATAATTATTATACCGCATTAAGCGTGTTTTATATATAGTTTTAGATTAAATAGAGAACTGTCTATTTAAATATTCTTCCATTAACTTTTTCTTAATAAGACGCTTACTACCATTAAATAATACAAAATCGCAATCATTTTCATCCGTTAATTGTCTAACTTTATCTTGACCAATATTAAAATATTCAGATGCTTCTTTTAATGTTAGAAATGCTTTTTCACAAACACGAACTCCTTTTATATTTTCATTAATCATAAATCCTCCAAATAATATATTTAAAATATTTATTTTAATATTTTTAAAGTTTTTTGACATTGACAAGTGCCTTGGATTAGCAACATAGGAATCTCACCTCCGCCTCTGTTCAGGATGAGCCGGCTTCAACCTTAGAAGTATCATTATCCTCATTTTCTTCATAGCGAATAGGGTATCCCTCCCTATATTCAAACTCTTACTTATCGCTCCCTTTCTTCTTCCCTTGCTTTTAGCTTAGCAGTACTTGTTTTGCCGAATTATTCAGCAGAAAGATCTTGGCGGATAGGTTATTACGCTCCAAAAATGATTAATGTCTTGTCTTGGTCTATTCAATTGTTAAGGTTCAAATATTATTTAGATTGCTTTTAAAATAGAAAGAGGACAAAACTCCCCTCACTTTATAAAGGAAAATTTGCCCTCTTTGGTAACCAGAAACTATATTTCTTCTATAAATTTCTTTAGTTTTTCTAAAATCTTATCTCGCCTTTTTATTAAAGCAGTATGTGATATATTTTGAGTCTTTGATACTGCACGAAGTGTTTCATCATTGAAATATAATCTTTCAATTATTTCTCATTCATCCTTATTTAACTTTGACATTGCATTTCTTAGTGCTTCAATCATCATTTGTGTAGCTACAACTTTTTCAACATCAACATTTTTATCTTCTAGATTATCTTCAAAATTCCCATCGTGATTTAGAGACGAAAAAAATAGCAAGTGGTTTTTCTTGTCCACCTGCTCTAAATATTTTTCGTGTTCTCTTTCTTGCCAGTAGACTTTGTATATCTGCTCACTTACTTTGATTTTTTGCCCACCGACATAAAGGTAATATTCTTTTGTCATTTATGTTTCCTCCATTCTTTTTTTGTCTTTATGTTTTCAGACAAAAAAAGGAGGACTCCTGCTTTTGGGCATGGTTAGTCCTCTAGAATGAAAGAAACTCTTTCTAATAGTAATTTTATTTAATTTTTTAACTGAGTTATCTAACTTGTAAACAGCGTAAACCAAAGAAAAAAGGTAAATTTACTTTAATTATATTTTTTTGCATATTTTACCTCCATTCTTTTAAATCAATCCACTCATTATTCATTACTTGAATTTTTCAAACCAATTTTATCCATCCTATTTAATTCCCCAAACATCATTACTACACCAGCTATTATCATAATTAAATCTACAAGGGGTTCTGCAAACCATACTGCTTTTACTCCAAATATCATTGGCAAAATAATCATGGCAGGTACGAATAAAAATAGCTGTCTTAGCATTACTATTATGCCGGCTTTTTTAGCATTTCCTATTGATTGGAAGAATGTTATAGTCATTACCATTACTCCATATAGGATAAAGATAGAATAAAATAGTCTAAAGTTTCCTATTCCCTGAGTTATAATACTTTCTTCTACTCCAAATAAAGAAAGAATATTCTTTGAAAATGCTAATGCTGGTATCCAAAATATTGATGCAAGAACTAATCCTCCGATAGAAAATACTTTCATAGCTTCTTTTACTCTGTCGTATTTTTTCGCTCCAAAATTTGTACCAACTACAGGTTGTAAACCTTGACTCATTCCCCAAAGTGGAATGAATGAAAAGGCATATACTCTAAGTGTTGCTGCCATCAAGATAGCATTTGTATCTCCGCCATATTTAAATGACATTTTATATAGCATTGTTTGTTGAATCATAAATAAAATTTGCATCATCATAGCAGATGACCCTACGCCAAACATTTCTTTTTTTATTTCCTGATCAGGTTTGATTTTATTTATTTTTACTGCTTTACTTTTATATTTGAAGTAATGGAGTGTTATTATCGCTTGAACAAATTGTGCTGTAATAGTTGCAAGTGCAGCTCCTTCTATTGCGTATCTTCCCATTAATTTCATTAGAATTGGATCAAGAATTATGTTTAAAAAAGCCCCTAGCCCCATAATGAGCATTGCTTTTTTCATTAATCCTTCTCCACGCATAACCATGTTTGCTGATTGAGTAAAGTTTACAAATAAAGAACCAATGAAAATTACTCGTAAATATCTGATACCATATTCTTTAATTTCTCCACTTGCTCCAACCATATCTAAAAAATGTGGTGCAAGTAAAATTCCGCCTATTGTAATAATTGATGAGAATAGAATAACCCAAAAGATTAAATTCCCCATAATTTTATCAACTGTTTTTTGGTCACCCTTTCCTATAGCTCTTGATAAAACTGATGCTGAACCTACACCTATGAGTGTAGATACTCCACTATTAAAAAAGGTAAGTGGCATAGCTACACCACAAGCTGTCATTGCAGTTTGTCCTATAATATTTCCTGCAAAAATTCCATCCATTAGTGGATAAAGACCTATTACTATCATTCCTATTACAGCAGGGACAGATAATTGAAAAAGTAAATCTATGGGTCTTTTTGTTAATAATTGTTCTTTCATATCTTGTTTCATAAAATCATCCTCTATTAAATTTTATTCAATTTTCCAACCAGTAGCTTTTTCTCTTTTCTCAATAAAACTCTTGTATATGTGTGATTTTTCCATAAGCTCTTTATGTTTACCAATACTTTCAATATTTCCTTTATCCATAACAACAATTTGATCAGCATTTTTAATAGTTTCAAGTTTATGTGCAATCACAATTACAGTTTTATCTTTTAACAAATTGTTTAAAGCAGTTATAAGTTGTTGTTCATTTTCTGGATCTACACTTGAAGTAGCTTCGTCAAGAATAACAATTCTGCTTGGTTTTAGCATAGCTCTTGCTATAGATATTCTCTGACGCTCTCCTCCAGATAAATTTGAACCACCCTCTTGTAAAACTGTGTCATAACCATCTGACAACTTCATAATAAATTCATGACACTGTGCTTGCTTAGCAACATTAATAACTTCCTCATCACTAGCTTCTGTATTTCCGAACTTAATGTTGTTTTTTATAGTGTCATCAAATAAATAGACGTCTTGAAAAACAAAAGTGAAATTAGATAACAGATTGTCATACCTAAAATCTTTTATGTTATTATCATCAATCAATATTTCTCCAGAATCTACATCCCAAAATCTAGCTATCAAATTACAAAGTGTTGTTTTTCCCTACAATGTCAAGCAATTGTTACATAAAATTAGACGATATTTCTATCGC
>NZ_CAUPMI010000031.1:0-13750 GCF_963512375.1 uncultured Anaerococcus sp. | reverse complement strand
AATTACAAGATTAATTATTTTTTGATTTTTTCTTGACATTTGATAGCTGGTCTTTGATTAAAGGATAACACGGTCCCTAACGGACAGGTCAAGCCCTATATATTATATAAAATTCCCACTTATCTATAAAGCAAAACTGTGCCTCAAAATTTTTGCAAAGTGCTTATTTTCTTTTTGATAAATCTTATTCAAACCGACACTCAAACCGACATTTTATTGTCGCTTTTAAGTGTACAAGCTATCAAATTAAAAAGACCATAACACTTAAGTTATGATCTATTTTTTTGTCCTCATGTAAACCACTTGAAAGAATTATTCAATTTATTCTTTTTTACTTCCAGTACCATTTGAGTACCAGTACCGGACAATAAAGTCAAAAACAATCCATTAAATTTTTAAAGAATCTTATCTTCCTTAAGGAATCCTTAAATTTGTATTTTATACTAAGTTTATAAAATGAAGAGGAGGTTCATTTATGGACAAATTGATATTAGAAACAAAAAATCTTACTAAAAGCTTTGGCAGGCAAAAAGCAGTAGATAATATTTCTTTAAAAATAAAAGAAAATTCTATATATGGATTGCTAGGACCTAATGGGGCTGGTAAATCGACTACATTGAAGATGATTACTGGAATGATTCATAAAACATCTGGTCAAATCTTTTTTGAAGGTCATGAGTGGAGTCGTGACGATTTATCAGATATTGGTGCCTTGATAGAAATGCCTGCCTTGTATGAGAACTTATCGGCTAGGGAAAATTTAAAAGTAAGGACACTCCTATTAGGATTACCAGATTCTAGGATTGATGAAGTTTTGGAAATAGTTGGTTTAAAAGATACTGGCAAAAAGAAAAGTAGTCTATTTTCTGTAGGAATGAAACAAAGGCTAGGTATCGCCATTGCTTTATTAAATAATCCTAAGCTTTTGATTTTAGATGAACCAACAAACGGACTTGATCCTCTTGGAATTCAGGAATTGCGTGATTTAATAAGATCCTTCCCAGAAAAAGGAATAACCGTTATTTTGTCTAGTCATATTTTAGCAGAAGTTGAACAAACTGCTGACCATATTGGGATTATTAATAATGGAAAATTGCAATATCAAAACATTATTAATCATGATGACAATTTAGAAGAACTTTTTATGAATGTTATAAAAAGTGGAATGGGAGTGTAAAAAATGATATCTTATATTCGTGCAGAAAATTTAAAACATAAGGGCACTTTTTTGAAGAAGTTATTAGTTATTATGCCAATAACTTTAATCTTATTGTCACTCTTTCTTATGCCAAGTTATTTCACTGCTAATTCCTATAACTGGTGGTACGTCATAATAATGCCAGCAACTTTTGCCTTAATACCAGCAATGATGGATAGAAAAGAAAGTAGAAAATTAAATTACAGAGCAGTTTTCCCTCTAAATATTAATCTCAAAAAGTTATGGGTTTCAAAAATAATTACAGCATTTATTTATATGAGTATTGCTGCTATAATTCATATGCTAGGGGTATATATTTTTCAATTTTTTCTTGGAGAGCAATTAACACCAAACTATGAATTTTCAACATTACTATTTGCAAGTTTCTTACTAATAATAACTAATATTTGGCAAATCCCTCTATGCTTTTTCTTAGCAAAAAAATTTGGCTTTATTACAAGTATTATAATGAATGCAGTATTAGGTTTAGCCTTAGGAATTTTGATATCTGACAGTGCTTTTTGGATTTATTGTCCATATTCTTGGGGAATTAGATTAATGATTCCTGTTATGCATATTCTACCAAGTGGTATTTTAATAGAAGCATCAAATCCAATGGTATCAAACACATCATTACTTATTCCTTGTATTTTATCTATATGTCTATTTACCTTACTAACAATGATAAGTGCAAAATGGTTTTCAAAACAAGAGGTAAAGTAATGATAAATATAATAAAATCAGAAATATACAAAATTAAAGGCACCTGGCTTCCTTGGATTCACATAGTCTTACCTATAGCCTATTCTTTACTATTTTATGTGGCATTAAAAACCACAGGATTAAAAAATTTTGAAGAAAGAGATATAATACAAACTTATTTTGTACTTTTAGGAGCGGCAATGCCAATAATATTAAGTTTGATAAGTTCAAAAGTAGTTGATATGGAAATTGGTGCTGGAAATTTTCAAACGCTTTTATCTACTACAAAATCTAGAAGCAAAGCCTATATAGGAAAACTCCTTGTATTAGAATTGGGATTTGTTATTTCTCTTGCTTTAGCTATTATAATTTTTGCAATATTAACACGATATCAAAATATCTCAGATTGGCTTATTGAATTTTTCTTAATTCTTATTAGCAGCCTTTCTCTATACATGATTCATCTTTGGGTATCAATCGTATTAAGTAGTGGTGCATCTATTGGATTAGGTTTTCTAGAAACAATGTTTGCTTTACTTTTAATGACTGTCATCGGTGATAATATTTGGTATTTTATACCTTGTACTTGGGGCTCCAGGCTTCCTGCGATGTATATAATGATGGGCAAAGCTTTAGATCCTTCCTATTTTTATAAAGAGTTTAGGCTGTGGGGTATAATAGCATCCTTTATTATCTTAATCCTATTTATTTCCTCAATTATTTGGTTTAATAAGTGGGATGGGAAATCTGTTAGTGAATAAAAGTTTTTAATTTAAAATTAGGGGGTGATAAAATGTCTTTAATTCTTGCAGTTGATGACGAGTTAGATATGCTTGATCTAATAAAAAACATTTTAAAAAAGAACAACCATAAGGTCGATGTATATCAAAACCCTAAAGATATTGATAATAGTAAACTTAGTAAATATGATTTGATTTTACTTGATGTGATGATGCCAGATGTTGATGGAATTAGTTTTTGCAAAGAAATTCGCAATAAAGTAGACTGCCCTATTCTTTTTTTAACAGCAAAAACTATGGAAGAAGATATCGTTGAGGGATTATTAATTGGTGGAGATGATTACATCACAAAACCATTTGGTGCAGCAGAACTAGTAGCTCGTATCGAAGCCCATTTAAGACGAGAAAAAAGAGAACGACACACTAGTCTAAATCTCGGCGAGATTCGATTTGATTTATCTTCCAATGAAGTTTTTGTAGGAGAGGAAAAAGTTCATTTAACAAAATCTGAGTATCAAATTTTAGAATTACTAGCAAAAAGAAAAGGACAAGTATTTTCAAGAGAGCAAATATATGAACTTATCTTTGGATTTGATGGTATAGGAGATGCATCTGCAATATCGGAACATATAAAAAATATTAGGGCAAAATTTCAAAAATATGATGAAAATCCAATTGAAACAGTATGGGGGATCGGATATAAATGGAATTAAAATCAAAAGGTCAATCTCTTAAAAATATACTTTTTAAATATTTGTTAAGTATTGGGCTAGGACTAGCAATCTCCGTTTTATTAATACTAGCTTTTATATCCGCTTCTTATCAATTTAAGTGGATATTTCCAGCAAACCATACTGAGAGTTTAATTCTTGAAAAAAGGATAGATATTGCCACTTCAAAAAATTTCGATAAATCATTGCTACCAAATAATACATCTTATCTATTTTTAGCAAAAGACGAAAAAGTTGTAGAAACAAATATGAATAAGAATATCCAAGATATAGCCTTTAACTATCATAAGGGTTCTGGTTACTCAAATGCCAATTTATCTTTTATGGAAATACAAAGATCAGATGGATATGTACTAGTAGCTTATAAGCTAAAACCTTATTATAAAAGTTCTTGGATGCAAAAAAATCTACCACAAGTAAATAATTTATTTCTAAGCTTACTGATAATATTTTGTTTTATTAGTATTATTACTATCACATTAATTTGGGCAAAGAAAATATCGAAAGAATTGAATCCTTTGCTAGAAGCTTCGGAAGAAATTGGGAAACAAAACTTAGACTTACAAGTTAAAAAGTCAAATATTCAGGAATTTAATGCTATATTAGATAGTTTAGAAAAAATGAAAATAGGATTAAGTGAATCTTTAAGGACAAACTGGAGAGAGGAAGAGAAAAAAAGAAATCAGATTTCAGCATTAAGCCATGATATAAAAACTCCTCTTTCAATTATAAAGGGAAACTCAGAATTATTAGGAGAAACAAAGCTAACAGAAGAACAGCAAACATATCTAAATTATATTAGAAAAAACACAAGCCGTATTGATAAATATATTGAAACTTTAATGCTTGTTAATAAATCTAATCAAGCAAATGAATTGAATTTTCTTGAAATTAAGACAGAAAAATTTGTCAAAAACATTGAAAAACTAGCTAAAGAATTTACATCGACTTATAAGTTAAATCTTTTAGAAGATATTAACTATGAGAATGGTATTTTAATAGTAGATTTAAAAAATTTTGAACGAGCCTTTCTTAATATTCTTAGTAATGCCGAGGAACACAGTCCCAAAAGCTCAACTATTGAGTTACTTATATGTTCAAAAGCTGATGAGCTTAAAATATCAATATTAGACCAAGGGCATGGATTTACAGGTGAAGACCTCTTATATGCAAAAGATCAATTCTATCAAGGAGACAAAAGTAGGCATTCAAAAGAAAACTATGGAATCGGATTATTTGTTGCCGAACAAATTATTAAGATGCATGGAGGAAGTCTTGTTTTAGAAAATAGGACTGATACAATAGGCGCAAAAGTCACCATACTATTACCTGTCAAGAATACTCTTATATAGGGTATTCTTTTTTTGTATTCATAAATTATATATGAGAATATTAAGTTTTTTTATCAGTTTTTTCACTCTTAGTAATGTAACCTATTTCCAAATTTAGAGTTAATTTATTGGATGAATTTTTGTAATTGCCATACTAATCACCAGAACTTTCTTTTGATTTGTTAAGAAGTAGGGAATGGATCTGCCATATTTCTCTTGATAATTTTTCTATTTCTTCTCTCAAATAGTCAATATCTTTCTTATAAATAACACTACTTGTATTAGTTATTTTTACAATCTGGTTTATATTATTTGTTGCATTTGAAAGTAGCCATTGGAGATGTCAAAATAAATTAATCCTCGTAATATGTAGGCAAAAAGACCGTAGCTTTTAACTACGGTCTAATTTTTTGTCCAAATGTAAACCACTTGGAAGAATTATTCAATTTATTCTTTTTAGCTTCCAGTACCATTTGAGTACTAGTAGCTATTTTTTATTCTCTTCGTTTGAGTGGGTCTCTATCATACATGAAAAAAATGCTCCAGTCAAAAATATCGCCTACGATATTTTTGCTAGCATTATATTCGGTCGCATCTTTTTTGTTTTGCTGCAGAAGGGCAGTCATCCATCTATCTTCGCACTTCGTGCTCGATATATGAGGCTGACGTAAAAACATCGCTTGCGATTTCTAACTTTATTTTTATTATAATGTCTCTTCGTTTGAGTGGGTCGCTATCATACTTGAAAATTACTTCGTAATTTTCAATCCCATTCAGCGACAAAATAAAAAAAGTGCTCCCTACTCGGTCGCGCTTTTTTTATTTTGCTGCAGAAGGGCAGCCATCCATCTATCTTCGCACTTCGTGCTCGATATATGGGGCTGACGTAAAAACATCGCTTGCGATTACTCTCGAGTCCTACGGACTCTCGCTTAGTTTTTCGGACTCAGCTTTGCTTCGTCTCGAAAATGACCGATGCTTATGCATCGGTCACCCTTAGATGGTGGGACTACTCCCATTCAATTGTTCCAATCAACTTCTATTATTGAAATTTGCCTATCTCAAAACCCTTTTTATTGTTTTGATAGGGTTTTGATAGGGATTATACTAATTATTTTTTATTGCTTGGTTTCCATTAAATTCATAAAGTGACTTTTCAGATGTTTTAAATTTTATTACATTAGTCATTTTATTAGCCAATATTCGGTCTCTATTAGGCCACAGATGGCTATAATGTTTTAATGTTATTTCTGGACTTGAGTGACCCAACCTATTACTTACTGTTAAAATATCTGCATTAAAATGATTGATTAAATAGCTTACATGCGAATGTCGTAATCCTTTAGCCTGTATTTTTTTAACTTCAGCTAGTTTTGAATGACGATCAATTATTCGTGCTATTGTATTTCTGCCTAATGGCTTCCCACAATAACTTATCACAAAGTTATCTACGCCATGAGCTTTTTGTGTTTCGTGCCATTCTTTCAAAATATTGATTGTTGTATCATCTAATGATATAATTCTATTGCCAGATTCAGTCTTGGTTTTATTCTTTATTTTATATTGACTTGGACTTTTTAAGTCTATTGTCGAGTTAATAGTTAGGTTCTGGTCTTTAAAGTTAATTTTATCCCATGTTAAAGCCTGACCTTCTCCAACTCTTATACCTGTATTAAAGTATAACCAAAGCATTACAAAACACATATGCTCGTAAAAAACATCTATGCAAAAAGTAGATATAACTTTCTCAAACTCTTCCAAAGTCCAATAAGGTACATTTACTTTTCCTTTAGGTATAGGCTTCGTTTTCTTGCTTATATTCTCGTATACAAAATCTAGTGTGACCGCATAATCCAAAATCTGCCTAAATGTTCCATAAATCATTGCTGAGTATGATTGTGAGTATTTAGGGTTATTTAGTAATTTTGTCTTGAATATTTCACAAACTCTAACCGATATATCTTCAATTTTTGTACCTATAAAGTACTCTTTTATTATCTTTATTTGGTGAATTCGAGTTTTATAAGTCGATTCCTGAACTTTCGATTTATAGTGAGGCACATAGTACTTATTTATAAAATAATTTAGTTCAATTCCATTGGCAAATATTCCCTTAGATTCTGCATACTTATTTTTAAGTGATATTACATAATCATGACATTGTTTAAAAGTTTTGAAAGGTTTGCCCTGATCATCTTTTCGACCCATTTTCTGAATTCTCTTACCAGTATTTTTATTAACACCTAGTTCTACTTGATAGTATATATTGCCTTTTTTGTCTTTATATACACATGGATATTTACTTTTACTCATTTTGTGCTCCTTTAATATCTTCGCTTATAGGAACACCTATTATTTCTTCAACGGCATAGCTAGGGACGCACCCCAGTCTTTTATTATTATATAGCTGATATCCTTGTGTTACAAGATTAAATTTTGCACATCTTATAATAGTTCTTGCTTGGTTTTCTTTGAACCCTAAGTCCATTAATTTATCTTTATCAACCATCACTGTCATCTGTTTTGTCCTTTCTTATCCATGGCTTACTTTGATTTATATAATTTGATTTGTGTTTAATAAGCCAGTTTGTTACATCATCATTTGGTATATAGTTATGTTTAAATTCTTCGTACAAATACATAATAAAATCCTCTAGACCTTCCTCACCATATATAAATTTAATTTTATAAAAAACCGAGAATAGCCCACTATTAGTTGTTAAATAATTAATAGACCTGTCAAGTTCGTTATCTCTAGGTGAAGGTAAGTTCATTGTAAAGTTTAATTCATCTAACTCGTCTAGCATGAGTTTTGTCATCTCAGTAGGTTTATTGCTCTTTGTATAGAAAAACATATATCTGTCTAATATTGAACACAATATAATTTCTTTAAACTCTTGATCTGACTCACATACTTTGAGCATTTCCGTTAATTGATGGGCATACTTATTTGAATACTGAGCTTCCAGTCTAACCCAATCATCTACTTTCTCAGCTATATGTCTTAAATACTTCATGATAGCTGCTCTTTTTTCTTGTCATATATTCGTAGTAATGCATTAGCATTTTTCTTTTTTGAACCTACGTACAGTGTTTCACAGTTAAAGTTTTTTGATACATCTCTTATTGCAGATGTGTTCTTCCTATAAGACTTGTGCCAGTTATCTTTAACTATCTTCTCGTATAAACTTTTGTCTTGATTTCCCATACCTTATTTCACTCCTCCCAGCCTCAATTGACTTCTTTATCTTAGCCACATTAATGCCTTCATTAATGAAATCCACAAACGGATCTATTCTGCTTAACCTATACTCGTATAGGTCTGAATTAATTAATGAGAAAAATCTCCACAAGTTCATTCTCTCACCATATATTTTTTCGTAGTTTTCCATATATACTGACCAAGCATGACCGCTAAACTTTACTATTACACCCATATTAGGCATAGCTTCGTTAAAGGCTATTGAGAAGTAATATAATGAATTTTCAATCGTATAGCCTTCAGTATAACCAGATGGTAAGTTCTTATCAGCCTCAACTATATTCCCTAGTACATAGCATATTTTTGACTTATCTATAAATTCATCTATCAAATCAATGGCCACGCCATATCTCCAATCATCATATTCAAATGGGTAAGATGGTTTTATAACCATTGTAAATTGATCTACATCTACTATCAGCATAATTTATGCTCCTTTCTTGACTAAATACACATTTGTAGATTGTTATCCAACGGGTGGATATGGGGTTATTACCTAACCCCATATCATGCCCCCTCAGTGGCTTCGCCCTGAGGGGGCCCTGTCTTTAAAAACCCACAAAACGGTAGCACCATTAAAGCAGGGTTATCAATACTAGCCACACCTGGACAAGATAAGTAGCCCATACCTGGTTTTAAATTTATTTTTCCTATATTCACCGACTGGCTAAACAATGTTCGATAAGTAAGATCATCTGAATCGCCTAACACTATTCTTACTACTAATTGTTCAGTTATACTTTTGGGCAAGCTATCAGCTGAAAATCTTTGCATTACCACAAACATAAAGAACCCTAATTGTCTGCCCATAAACACTATGTTTTCGAGCATATCATTTATATGGTCTCTTGATTTTTTATCTAGAGTGTTCCATGATGCTTTCAATGCAGCAAATTCATCAATTATCAATATATGAGCTGGCAAATTTAAATCTGTATAATCTATATTCCTGTGAAGTTTAAAACTTTGTTGCATTTCATCTTGCCTTATTTTCATTTTATTATAGAACTTTTCTAATAACTCAATAGAAGTTTCTTTATCTGCCACATTTTCTATATTTAAACCACGTATTGAGAAATTATATAAGTCAGATCGCTTAGGGTCTATAATATAAAGCTCATGTTTCACTGTCTTATTTACTATTTGTATAATTAAGGTTTGGAGCAAAAAACTCTTTCCCCCACCTGTCTGTGCTGCTATACCCATATGATGAATCGGTATTGTCTCATAATCAGTTAGTTTTAATGAATAATCATCATTTATACTGTTAGCCCATGCAACATATTTATACTCCTCATCAAATAGTCTTTGATTGAAAATTTCATTTGATACAATTGAGTAAATATAATATTTACCATTCTTATCAAGAAATTGTTGTGTCACAATATAGTTAGGTATTGAAGCATTAAGCCTTAAATCTTCTAACTTTTTATCAAATTTAATTGAGTTTTCAATCTTTATTTGTCCTTTTATCATATCATCATCTAATTCTATTACTACATTGGGAATAGCTAAGTAGTTGAAACTTTTATTTTCAATATAATAACCACTATCAATTAATTGCTTTCTTACATTCTTATCTAACCTGTAATGATTAAATGCATATTCATAACCCTTACTCAAATAATTTCGAATTGACCAGGACACAAACAGTGCACCAACAATTAATACAATCACTAACGAAAAGATATGATAATTTATATATGGAAGCTTTAATCCAAATCTAACAAATTCTAATCTTAGCTTTGGATATACTACTGAGAAAAATATCATGAGTATGATGTTAATGATGAATAAAAAGAGTGCGTAAGCACCCCTTTTATATCTTTTTGTTTTCATTTCTGACCTCAAACTCAACGTCTTTAGCAACTACTGATAGTTGATTCCTATATTCGCCATATATTTTACATTCTGGTTCAATTGCATTAATAACTGCAAACTTTTTATATGGTTTCACACTATCTTCTACTTTAATTACTAAAGCTTCCCCATCGTTGCCACCTACAGTATCATCAGAGTATTTCGTTTTGTCTTGAACTATTATGCACTTATATTTAGTACCTTTTACTGTTTTGGTACTACTATCAGCACTATATTTATACCAAGGTTCATCACCAACAACTCTTATCTCTTTCCTATCAAAAAAAGTTTTGCTATCGAAGAGCAATAATTTACTAAGATTTTTCATCTTATCATCCTTTCATCACAATTAATAGCCTAAGACTATTAATTAATTTGAAACATTCGTCTTAATTTTGTAGCCCTTTAATCTTGGCTATTCGAATACTTATTGATAGCTATCTTGTACTCACCAATATAATACCATGATATTATCGACATAAAAAGTACAGAATTTTATTTAAAATCTTACAAATTAGCCATTTATTATCGACATATTATTGATTTTTTCGACAAATGAGGTAAATTGTAAATAAATATATAAAAACTTTTAATTAAAAGGAGATAATAATATGACAAGACATACACCTAATAATCAATTTAATAAAGATATTGATAAAGTATTCAACCATTATAGTAAATATGGTAAGGAACATAATAATATAGTAAAGAATACAAAAGACATGTTAAAGAGAGTTTATAATATAGGGCCAGATGAATGGGATACGCTACATCAACATAAGAAAGATAAATTTATTTATGTAGATTTAGCTGATAAGTACTTGGACTCAGATTGCGATTACTTTACTGAAAGCGAAAAAAAAGATATAAAAAACAGAATCAAGCCTAAAATTGAAGATAAATTCTATCAGTTAGAAGATTTAGATAAACCTAACCAGATGGAAGATTTAAAATTTAAGAGCTATGCGGATCTGATAAGTAAGGCTAGTCAAAGACAAGTTGACAAATATTATGATGAGTTTGTCGAAGTGTTTAATTATTTCTTACCATACGACACCCCACCTAGCAAAAAACATTTCAAAAACAATAATGATATAGTATATGATTATATACAAACGGCAAAAGAAGAGTCGTATAAGCCATTAGCATATAATGAAAAATTTGGGGTCAAAAAATACTATTCAGACTTGGACTTTAATGCCAGATTAATATTTGAATATATATTAGAGGATAAATTTAAGATTAAAATAAATTATAAGTTATTAGCTGAAGCACTGGCGTTCACAGAAGGATATCGTAATTACTACGATGTAGATGAAGATTTTGTAGACTCTTATCCAACCGAGCCGAAAAAAGAAGATTTTGATAACGAAAATGATTATAACGAGAAATTAGAGTTTTACAACGATACTTTAAAATATCTCAAATATAAAAATATGCTAATATCTAGAAAAGCTTTTATAATTGATTATAGTGGTCAATAGCAAAATTAATTAGTAATGTAAACTTTGGCATGTAATCAATTAAAATATAAATAGAAAGGAGTAGGCCCGAGAATGTGTAAAATTTTGTGTATAGAACCTCCTGATTAGGGTAAAGAAAAAACTAATCAGGAGGAATTTTTATGCCAAGAAAAAGACCCGAATCAAGAGGAAGCAAAATAGCTAAAATGTTAATCGAAGAATATAATCCTCAAAATGCACGAGACATTCAAGAAGTATTAAAAGAACTTCTAGGCGATACAATGGAAGAACTTTTAAAGCAGAATTAGATGAGCATTTAGACTATGAATATGGTGAAAAGCCATTATCACTTAATACAAGAAACGGCTCAAGTAAAAAAACTGTAAAATCATCCTATGGAAATATAGATTTAAATATTCCGAGAGATAGAGAAGGATCCTTTGAACCACAAGCATTAAAAAAGTACGAAAAAGACATATCTAACATAGAAAATCAGATAATATAAATGTACGCAAAAGGCATGACCACAAGAGATATATCAAGTCACATCAAAGATATTTATGGATTTGGAATATCTGAAACAATGGTAAGCAAAATAACTAATAAAATACTACCAACCATAGAAGAATGACAAAATAGACCCTTAGAAAAAGTCTATCCTATGGTATTTTTAGACGCTATAGATTACCATGTAAGAGAAAACAACATAGTAGTCAAAAAAGCAGTATACATTGCATTAGGGTACAATCTTGAAGGTTTTAAAGAAATTCTAGGAATGTGGGTAGGAGAGAATGAATCAAGCAAATATTGGCTCCTAGTATTAAACCAGCTAAAAGAAAGAGGCCTTGATGATATACTAATAATATCAACAGATAACCTACCTGGATTCACACAAGCTATAGAAGCAGTATATCCAAAAGCAGAAATACAAAAGTGCATAATCCATCAATTAAGAAACTCAACAAAATATGTATCATACAAAGACATAAAAGAATTAATGAAAGACTTAAAAGCAATATACAAAGCACCAACAGAAGACTTGGCCCTAACAAATCTAGGTATCTTTGAAGAAATTTTCTTTTGATTTCATACTTAATGCTGTTCTAAATCCACTATACTTACTTATATTTCCATTTGCTTTATACTTATAAAAGAAAGACAAAAGCCATCCTGCTATAGGTAATAAACTAATTACAATTTTTTCAAAATTCATACAAAACCCTCTAAAAATCCTAAAAGCTACTACTTTCAACAATATTATAACCTATAATCTTATTTTTGACATCAATACCACGCTCTCAACATGGCTTGAGAGGATAGAATGAATGTCATTTGAGTGTGTCCGTTCTCGGGAACATATCCACTGCGTTTTTGGGGCTATCGGTAGACGGGAACATATCAATACACCTCATGGATTATTATTTTAGAATGGATTTTAAGTAATCTAATAA
Source organism: uncultured Anaerococcus sp. (assembly GCF_963512375.1). Taxonomy (NCBI): domain Bacteria; kingdom Bacillati; phylum Bacillota; class Tissierellia; order Tissierellales; family Peptoniphilaceae; genus Anaerococcus; species uncultured Anaerococcus sp. The sequence continues at coordinate 1,012 of NZ_CAUPMI010000031.1, read as the reverse complement.
ATCTGATTTAGTTAGAGGCTCTGCATGACTTAAAATACAATACTTACAGTCGAAACTTTCTATCAAATTTGTTAATGACATTAATTTTTCTTTATCCATATACCCATCATTGTAGAAATCCTCGCTTGTTGAATCTCCCAAGAACAATATTTTTTCCTCAGGAATATAGATAAGCACCGTATCTTCCGAATGGGGTGAAACCGTATGAAAAATCATTGCGGTTATTCCACCGAGATTAAGGGTAAGCTCTTTTTCAAATTGGATATCCGATAGAACGGCAATAATTCTTTTATTATCTACATATTCTCTAGCTAGGCACTCATCATCATTTATCAAAAATTTTATATATGCACTGTCAGATAGTTTGGCTCTTTCCTGTTTCAAAAACTCGTTGGTTTTATGGTGTGCAATGGACAATCCGTGAATTTTATGCATTCCAAAGGTATGGTCCCAGTGCCAATGAGTGATGACAGTAAAATCTGGCTTCTTTAGGTCCTCGATTTCTAGGGATTTATAAAATTCATCAACATGGTCTGCTGAATTTCCTGCATCAATGGCAAGTGCAATTTTATCTCCATTTAAGTATGCCAACATAGGCCTATCAGTTTCTGGTTGATGTGGATAATAAAAGACCCTGCTAGTTATCTTTTTCAGTTCCATTTGCCATCCCACCTTTCTGGTAATAAATCTTTCAGCAACACTTCTTCCATTTCAGGTAATACAATTTGGGTCTCTATATTTTGATTATCTATCTGTGCAATAAACTCTCTGCACCTTCCACATGGTGGAAGTATACTCCCATCTTCAAATACAGCGATAATCCTTTTGATTGCAGTTTCATTGTTCTTTACCATTTCAGCAATAGCTGACTGTTCAGCGCATAAGCCAATAGAACAGGGCAAGTCAATGCATATTCCTGTAAAGATGTTACCGCTATTTGTCTCCAACGCGCACGCAACATGCCCTGAAGTTCCAAAGTTCCGTAACTTTTTATGATTAATTATACTGAAAG
>NZ_CAUPMI010000030.1:0-22117 GCF_963512375.1 uncultured Anaerococcus sp. | reverse complement strand
ATTCGCGCCTTATAGGCGCTGTGCAAACTACCAGCTAAGCTGGTAGTTTTGATTTACCTAAAATTTAGTACAATTAATTAATGGGTAATAAATTTTTACTTAAAAATAGAGGTGTAATTTATGAATAAGATTAACTATGACAGGGTCATGGAGGATATAATTAAAAAAATTGATGAAGAAGGAAGAAGGCCTAGGCTTTTGCTTCAGGTTTGTTGTGGGCCTTGTTCTACCCAAGTTATCGAAAGGCTTAGGGATCATTTTGATATGGATCTTTATTTTTATAATCCGATGATCTATCCAAGGGCTGAGCTTGATAAGAGGGCTGAGAATTTGGAGAAGGTGGCAGAGAAATCTCACTTTGATGGACAAGTTATTATTCCTGCTAATGACATGGAAGACTTTAAGTTTGTGGCAGAAAAGAGAAAGGATGATAGGGAGTTTGGAGATGCTTGCTATGCTTGCTATGAGCTTAGGCTTGATAAGACTGCTTGCTATGCAAAGGATATGGGTTATGAGTATTTTACAACTAGCCTGTCTATTTCTCCTTATAAGAATGCCCAATGGCTTAATGAGATTGGGGCAAGGCTTGAAGAGGATCTTGGTATTAAATATCTTTATGCTGATTTTAAGAAGAAGGATGGCTATAAGAGGTCTATAGAGCTTTCAAAAGAATATGATATTTACAGACAAGAGTATTGCGGCTGTATTTTTTCTAAAAGAGAAGCAGAGGAAAAATAAAATTCTTGTTAAGTTTTTATTATTTAGGGTAAATATAGAATAGGAGAGAGCTATGGATGACTTATTATTAATCAAAAAAATAAATCCAAATACTGACGCAGACACGATTTATCCATATAGTTTCCAACTTGATAGCTTATTTACCAGGAAGGATGCGATGGATATTTTAAGTGTGCTTAAAAATAAGGGGATTTTACCTAGCGATGAATTTATGGTTAAGGATAAGACTTTCACAGTAAAGATTTACTCCAAAGACACAACAAAAGTAATAAAGGAGATTTTAGATAAGGATTTTAAGATATATGGGGTATATATATCTTATGAAGATTATCTAGAGAAAGGAAGAATAAATGAGTAAAGCACTAGAATTATTAAATGAACAAATGAACTTTGAGTATGAGTCAGCATATGTATATAAGGCAATGGCTGCATATACAGATAGACTTGAGATGGATGGATTCACACATTGGTTTGACCACCAAGTAGCTGAAGAAATCGAACACGGCGAAAAAATGAAACACTTCCTACAAGAAGTTGGTTACGATGTAAGATACAAAGCCATCCCAGAGCCACAATATGACTATGAAAGCTTACTTGACGTATTTAAAGCAGCTCTAGCTCATGAAAAAGAAGTTACAAGAAGAATTCATGAAATAGCTGAAGTAAGTAAAGATGAAGATTTAAGAGTATTTTCATTCATCCAAGCCTTCATCGATGAACAAGTTGAAGAAGTAGATTCTGTTTCTAAAATCGTTACAAAACTTGAAAGAGCAAAAGACAATTGGGGAGCACTATACATCCTTGATGGTCAAATGTTTGCTAGAGGTTAATAATAAATATAAGCAGGGCAAGGAAAGCTTGTCCTGATTTTTTATTTGAGAAATTTTATTTTTAAGAATCTTGAAATTAAAATTAAGATTGTGTATAATATTATCAAAAGGAGAATGATATGTTAAGTGCAACTTTAACAATTTTAATTACAATATTGAGTTTGGCATTTGCCCTTATAGGCTTATTCCTAGGTCTACCTATTTTATTGATAGGTCTTGTAATTGGTATATTTATTTTGATAATCAAGATCTTTGCAGGAATCTTGTCATTAATCTTGCCAATCCTACTTATAGGAGGCTTGGTATACTTGTATAGGGTATATAGGGGAGAAAAATCAATTTACGAATAAGAAAAGAGTTTGGATTTATTTCCAAACTCTTTTAAATTTCCTAATTTATAAGTTTAATACAAAGTTTTCTATTGCCTCGCCTACAGCACCCTGGGTATTATCTACCTGGGTTACATAGTCAGCGCTTTGCTTTACTTGAAGTCTAGCGTTTTTAACTGCTACAGCTACTCCTGCTTCTTCTAGCATGGCTACGTCGTTGTAATTATCACCAATTGCCATTACATTTTTCAAATCTATATCATAGTGATCGGCTACTTTTTTGAGGGCAATTGCCTTATTTACCCCTTTGGCATTTATTTCCATATACATATTTGATGAATAGGATATCTCAAGATTATAGTCGGTTATTCTTGCTATATCTACCTCTAGGGCTTGAAGCTGATTCATATTGGTGTTTTTGATTATAGTCTTAAGGATGGTTTCTCCTTCTAAGAAGTCTATATTATCATCTTCTATTATATTGATATGTTCTTCAGCAAAAATTGTTTTATCACTTAAATTTATACCGTATTTTTTATCAAGGGTGTAAATGTAAAAGGTTAGTTTGTTCTTGTAAGCATAGTCAAAAATCCTCTTAGCATAGGTAAAATCCATATCTAGGACATCTATTATCTCCTTGGTCTTTACATTCATGATAACAGCGCCGTTACAGCATATGACATAGCGGTCATCTCCTATTACTCCTGCTTGTTCTGGTATATCAAATATCTCATAAGGGCCCCTGCCTGTTGCAAGCATAACTATCACACCCTTTTCTTGGGCTGCTTTTATGGCCTTTTTGTTTCTTTCTGGGACAAGGCGGTCGTGATCTATTATTGTTTCATCAATATCAGATGCTATTAATTTAATCATAGACTTACCCAAGAAGCTTTTCCTTTAGATAAGCTATTATATCGTCTGATTCATAGAGATATTCTCCATCATGATAGAGGCAAGGGACTTGTCTTTTGCCGCCCTCATCTATTAGCTTCATCATGGCATCTCTATCTTCATTTATATTTACTAGGGGAATTTCTATATTATTTTCTTGCATGAAATCTTCAACTTTTTTGCAATATCTGCATACAGTTCCTACATATAATTTATAATCTTTCATGTTTTCTCCTTTTTCCATAAAAAACTTTTAATTATCTTCTCTTATGGTATATTATACTAGTAAAAGTAACGTTTTAAAGGTGGTAAAATGAAATCAAAAATAATGGCTTTTATTAGGTTTATCCTAATTTTGATAATATTAGCCTGTATAGCAATCTTAGGAAAAAGAGGTCTTGACTATTGGACTAATATGAAAAACAATAGATATATAGAAAACCTATCTAAAGAAGCTGAAGAAGACGTAGCTAGGGATGAGGGTGAGGCAAACAAGGATGGCAAGGAAGTCGATCCTCTTGCAAGACTTGAGAAAGTTCACCTAAGCCTACTAAAGAAACTAAAAGAACAAAACTCAGATGTTATAGCGGTTATAGAAATTCCTGGAACAGGTATCAAATACCCAATTCTTCAAGGACCTGACAATGACTTCTATCTAAGAAAGGGTCTTAATAAGGAATATGACATAGCAGGATCTATCTTTATGGATGTCTATAACTCAAGTGATATTTCAGATGATAATTCTGTAATCTATGGTCACCATCTTGAGATTGACTCAATGTTTACACCGCTTGACCAATATAGGAAGCAGGAATTTGCGGAGAAAAATAGGACAATCTACCTTACAACAGAAGATGGCCTTCGTGAATATCTAATATTCTCAGCCTACGGTATCCCATCTGATTATGACTATAGGACCCTTGATTTCACCTATACTGGTGATAAGGTTCCATATTATAACAAGTTAAGGTCAAACTCAGAGGTTAAACTTGATACCAGGGCCTTCAAAGAAGATGATACAATCATTACCCTTTCTACCTGCCAATATGATTATGATGATCAAAGGCTAGCGGTTCATGCACTTAGGATTAGATAATGAGATTTGAAACAAAAGATAAAAGAGAATTAAATATCGAAGAAACTTCCCTAGGTTTAAAGCTTAGGGAAGATTCTTTTAATCCGACCCATATTTTTGAATGCGGTCAATGTTTTAATTTCAAGCTTGAAGAAGACGGGTCCTATACGGCAGTCTTTTTAGGAAAAATCATAAATTTATTAGAATGCGATGGCTATACACTTATAAGAAATGTAAGCCTTGATGAATTCTATGACATTTTTTATGATTATTTTGACCTAGGCACATATTATGGGGCTATTAGGGACTTTCTTTCAAAGGATGATACCTTAAAGGATGCTTGTGACTATGGTTATGGTATCAGGATTTTAAACCAGGAGCTATTTGAAACAACTATTTCCTTTATAATTTCAGCTAATAACCAAATACCAAGGATTAAAAAGGCAGTTAGGATAATTTCTGAAAGATATGGAGACTATCTTGGTGATTATATGGGCTCTTCTTATTATTCCTTTCCAAGGCCAGAAGTCTTGGCCAAGGTTGACCCATTAGAGCTTAGGGAATATGCTAGAGTGGGCTTTCGTGATGTAAGGATTGTTGAAACTGCCAAGGCCTTTGTGGATGGCTTTTTGAATTTTGAAGATGAGAGAGAACTAAGCGATTCTGACCTTCACAAGAGGTTAAATGAGCTTCCTGGGATTGGACCAAAGGTGGCTGATTGCATAATGCTTTTTGCTTACCACAGAAGAGAGACCTTCCCGGTAGATGTTTGGATTAAAAGAGTCATGGAAACACTTTACATCGGCAAGGAAGTGCCTAAAAAGCAAGTTGATAATTATGCTAGGGAAATTTTTGGAGACCTTGCAGGCTATGCCCAACAATATTTATTTTACTATGGTAGGGAAAATGCTATAGGCAAGTAACGATTGATAATAGGACTATCATAAAATCAAGAGTCTAAAAATTAAATTTCAAAGAAAAAAAGAGTTGATTTCTTAAGTGAAATTCAACTCTTTTTTAATTAATAATTTTATAAGGCCTTGATTATTTCAAAAAGTTCTCTGGCTGATTTTAGAGGGCCATCTGTTTCCATGCCTTCGACACCTAGTTGGGTTCTTATTACGCCAACCTTGGTTTGATCCTTAAATAGCTTTGAGAAATAACCTTCGATTAGTTGGTCGCAAACTTCTTGTTTTTGGTAAGGGCCAAATGGGTTTGCAAAGTAGGATTCTACAAGACCTGTCTCTGTGGTTGTACCCTTGGCAAATCTTGCCCCACGTTTAAAGACCTTGATGGCATCTTCTTTATTGTCGAAAAATTCGATTGATTTATCATCTTCCTTAATCTTATCATAGTTATTGGCATAGAGGAAGAAGTCAACTTCATAGCCTGCCATTATTTGTGAATAATCGGCTACCGGCATGATTAGTCTTGCATTTATCTTGTCTGGGTTCATGAAGATTGACCTATCTATTTGCTTAAAGGCATAGCCAGAATCTAGGTCATCTAGCCTTACGAAGGCACCAATTTCTGTACCATAGGCCTTGACCTTGTCATCTTTCATTCTGAAGGTACCCATATCATCAAAGATTACTGTCATATCCTTTATATAGTCCTTGGCAAGGGTTCTGAAGGCTTCTATTGATTCGCTTTTTCCAGCTCCACTATCGCCTAGGATTACAACATTGGCACTCTTGCCATTTTGTAAAACTACATTTACACCTGCACCGTGGATTGGGAGGTAGGATTTTTTCATTGAGATGATATTTGATAGGGTTAGGCACATTTTCTTAAGATAACCGAAGTAATCTTTCTTGTCTGAATAATTTACATAACCTATTAAAAGGCCTGATTTATCTTCATAGAAGACGTTTTGGTCTTTAGAATTATCTCCACCAAATACATAGATAGCATCTGGTCTGTGTGTTTGAATTTCCTCTTCATCGGCAAGGTCAAAAAGGTTTGATGCTGATATGCCGTGGGTGATGAGGTTTTGGTGGAAGTAGATGTAGATTAGGTTATCTCCAACTCTAGCTGGATAGCAGAGGAATTCGTCTGTATCTATGTCGAGATTTGTTATTGGGTTTTCTTCTACTTCTTCAAAGAAACCGTCCCTCTTATTTGATTTAGTGTAGGTTATATAAGGGGTTTCGATCATAACCTTGGTTATAAATGGTATTTCATTTAGATAGGCATAATCTTTAGGATATGCTATCTCGAAATTTTTGACTATCATTGAAGCATTGGCACCTGCAGGTACTTGTCTGAAGACCTTTGGGCTTTTGCCTGTAACTGATACTTCTGCCTTCCTGTAGATTTCAAGGATAAGGTCCTTAAATCTGATATTTGAAGATAGGAAATTTTCTACTTCTAAGCCCCTATCATAGTCAGATTGTTCGATAATTGAGTATCTTTCTAGCTTTCTCCAATAGTCGTAGATATCTTCTACGATTCTTGTTAGGGCTTCTCTTTCCTTGTTTAGGTCGTGGTACTTGTTGATCTTTTCGCTGATTTCATCAAGGCTCATAACAGTAAGAATCTTTGTTATGTCTCTAATTTCGCTTGCAAGAGCCTCTATATCTGAAGACCTAAAGAATTTTTCTAGGTAGGTATAGATCCTTGTCCTGTTTTCTTTGTGGTGATTTACAAAAGAGCAAATGACTTCAAAGAAGCCCTCACTTTTTAGCAAGTCATCGGAGTTGTTGAAATAGGCCTTTGAAAAGTTAATGACGGCCTTGTTGTTAGATATATTTATTTCTTTTCTCATGGTTTCTCCTCGTAACTTATTTCTTTTCTTAGACTTTATTTTACTACTAATTTAAAGAAAAACTAATTGAATTAGAACCATATAGACAAAAGTGCCTACAGATATTGAAATAAAAAGCTTTTTAAATTTAGCATGGAGGAGGATTACTGTAGCTGATGCTATTATTTCAGGTAGTCCATAAGGGTAGGCCAAAACATTTATATTTCTTAAGGCAAAAACTACAAGTAGGGGCATGAGGGCAAAGGGTAGGTATTTGCCAAAATATTTAATCAAATCAGGTAGGTCTTTTTTTGAAAAGAAGAAAAAAGGTGTTGACCTGATTAAAAAAGTAGTTAGGGCTGATGCAAAGACTATCATTAGTACTCTAGACATTTTTTTCCTCGATTCTGTCCCTGAGGCCATAAAGGCTTAAAACTATTAAAAGTAGGGCGGGTATCATAAAATTATCTGGCTTAAATATCAAAAGGGCTGCTATGGATAGGGCAAGGCCAATTTTTAGTGGCTTGTGGTTTTTAGTTGCAAAATATTGCTCAACCAAGAGCACTAGGAAAAGTGCAGTTAGGACAAAGTCCATACCCATTGTATTAAAGCTAATTAGATTGCCAAGTAGGGCGCCTATGTAAGTAGCGATGGCCCATACCAAATAATTTATAAGGCCAATTGCCAAGAAAAAATCACTTTTTTTGACATCTGCTGGTGGCTTTATAGAGGTATCTAGGGCAAAAGTTTCATCTGAAAGTGTTAATATAAATAGAAACTTGCTCCTTGAACTCTTGTATTCTTTAATCATGCTTACCCCATAAAACATCATCCTTATGTTGACTGATAGGGTTAGGATAATAATTGCTATGATAGAAATATCAGTCTTAAGTAGGGGAAGGATTATAAATTGCATGCTACCAGCATAGATTGTCAGCGATAAAAATGGTGCAAAAAGTGGATTGTAACCCTCTTGGCTGACCATAATACCAAAGGTTATGCCTAAAAACATATAGCCGATTATAACTGGTACTGTGTAGGGCAAGGCCCTTTCAAAAGCTTTTTTCATAAAAATTCCTTTCTAATAAAATCTTTATTACCTAAAAATTATAAATATCATTACAGGTATTTTACTTAATACTTAACAAATTCTCAATAGTTTACATAAAATTTAACACTTTATCTGAAAAAATATAAAAATGTTTGCTAAAAAGCTTATAAATCGTATAATATAGCAGGTTAAGTAGAATTCTAAGAAGAGGAGAAATCATGAAAGACTATGACATTATTGTAGTAGGTGCAGGAGCAGCAGGAGCTTTTTTGGCTTATGAATTAACTAAGCTTGATACAGAAAAAAAGGTCCTCATAATCGATGGTGGTAGAAAAGTAGAAAATAGGTCTTGTCCAATTACAGATGGCAAGGTTGACCACTGCATAGGATGTAAGCCATGTAATATCATGTATGGTTTTGGTGGAGCAGGTACCCTATCTGACGGTAAATACAACATAACAACCAACTTTGGCGGAGATTTACATAGGTATGTTGGAGAAAAAAAGGCCATGGAGCTTATGGAATATGTAGATAGTGTCCTTATGGATTTTGATGGGGGAGATGACCTTGAGTTATATTCCACAGACAAAAACAACTTAAAGACAATATGCTTAAGACATGACCTTCACTTATTAGATGCCAAGGTTCGCCACTTTGGTACAGACAGAAACAAGCTAATCCTTCAAAGAATATTTGACTATGTGAAAGATAAGATAGACTTTGAATTTTCAACCATGGTTACCGATGTAGACTATGAAGATGAAAAATATATAGTAAAGACTAACAAGGGCGAAACTTTCAGGTCTGATGATATAGTCCTTGCTGCAGGCAGGTCTGGATCTAAGTGGATAGGTGAGGTTTGCGATAAATTTAATATCAAATCTAAGAGAAATAGGGTTGATATAGGACTAAGGATAGAAGTGCCAGCAGAAGTCTTTAAGCACATAACAGATGATGTTTATGAAGCGAAGATAATGTATCAAACCAAGCAATATAACGATGTTGTAAGGACATTTTGTATGAACCCTTACGGCCATGTTGTAACTGAAAATACAAATGGAATCCTAACTGTAAATGGCCACTCCTTTACAGATCCAAAGTTACAATCAGAAAATACAAACTTTGCCCTTCTAGTTACAAACAGGTTTACAGAGCCTTTTGAAGACTCAAATGAATATGGTGAATCAATAGCAAGATTATCTAACATGCTAGGCGGGGGAGTTTTGATGCAAAGATTTGGTGACCTAATTAAGGGTCGTCGTTCATCAGAAAGAAGAATGGCCAAGTCCTTCACCAAGCCAACCATGCAGGCAACACCAGGAGATTTATCACTAGTAATGCCAAAAAGACAGCTTGATGATATAATCGAGATGATCTACCAGCTAGATAAGATAGCACCAGGTATGGCAAATGATGATACCTTATTATATGGAATCGAAGTTAAATTCTACAACTCAGAAGTAGAAGTAGATGATAAATTTGAATCAACCCAAAAAGGCCTATATTGTATAGGTGATGGGTCAGGAGCAACCCACTCCCTATCTCAAGCATCAGCTTGCGGAATAGAAGTGGCAAGAGTTTTAGCCTAATGAAATACATCTATCAAGAGATAAGAAAATCAGATGGCATAATTTTAAGGGGTGTGATAAACACCCCTGATGATTTTGATGCCAACAAGAAATACCCAACAGCCATCTTCTTTCACGGTTTTGGGGGAGATAGGAATGGGTCAACAGACTTTAGAATCCAACATTCTCAGTACCTAACCGATAGAGGCTTTGTCACAATCAGGTTTGATTTTTCAGGCTCTGGTGAATCAGACGGAAGCTTTTATGATATGACCGTATCAAGAGAGCTTGAGGAAGCTGAGATGATAAATGACTTTGCAAAGCTTAAATATTTTGTTGACAAGGATAGGATTTTCTGGATAGGTCATTCCCTAGGTGGAGTAATATCAACGCTTCTAGCCTATAAGCTAAAGCCTAAGGCCCTAGTCCTTTTAGCACCAGCAAGTGATATGAACGATAAGGACTATCTAAAGGTCATGGCAAAGACCGTGTTTGAGGGAGAAGCCCCAGTGAAGAGCAAGATAAAGGCTGGCCAATCCTTTGATGAACTTGTAGCAAGCATCAGAGATGCTGATATTGGGGGAAAGAGAATCCATATCAATTTCCTTTTGGATTTTATTCTAAAGGATATCTATGGCAAGGCTAAAAATTATGAAGGCAAGGTCCAAATCCTTAGGGGAAATAAGGATGCCCTAGTCTTTAGGGATGCAAATGAGAAATTGCAAAAAGCTTTTAAATTTGCGACCTACGAAGAAATTGACCAGGCAGACCATTCCTTCACCAATGAAGATGTGAGAAATATCGTCTTTTCCAAGACCTATGACTTTTTGAAAAATTAATTTAGAAATCAGCCACTTTTGTGGCTTTTCTTGTGTCAAAAAAGATGAAAAGCTTTAAAAAACTGTTATAATAAAACTATGGAAAAAATACTAATTACCACAAGCTTCGGCCTTGAAAGCCTAGTCAAGTTTCAATTAAGAGATTTAGGCTATGAAGACTTTGAAGTAAGTGATGGGATGATTGCCTTAAATGGCGATATTAACGACTTAGGAAAATTGAATATAAATTTAAGGCATGCCGATAGGATATTTCTAGAAATAGGGTCCTTCATGGCTAGAGATTTTGAAGAACTTTTTGAGGGAGTAAATAAAATTTCTTGGCAAAATATCTTAAATAAGGACACTAACTTTATAGTAAATGCTAGGACCTACAAGTCAAAGCTATTTTCCCTAAGGTCAATCCAATCTATAAGCGAAAAGGCCATAATAGATAAGCTAGGGGCCTTTTATAGGGTCAAACATTTTGAAAAATCTGCCGAAAGAGTCAAAATCGAGATCATGCTAGATAGGGATAGGGCAAGTGTCTGCCTTGATACATCTGGCGAGGGCCTTCATAAGAGAGGCTATAGGGAGGATTCTGTAAAGGCACCCCTCAGGGAAAATATTGCGGCAGCCCTAGTAGACCTATCTTTTTATAAGCCGGAAAGATTTTTATTCGATGGCTTTTGCGGGTCGGGGACAATCCTAATAGAAGCTGCAAGGATAGCTAGAAATATAGCCCCTGGCATAGATAGGGACTTTGACTTTAATAAATTTAAATTTATAGGACCTGAAGTTTATCAAGATGCAAAAAAAGAAGCCCTGGCAAGGATAGATTATTCTAAAAAGCTAAACATCCTAGGTTCAGACATATCAGGTAGGGCAATTAGCCTTGCCAAGCAAAACGCAATTAATGCCGGTGTAGAAGAAGATATTTCTTTTATAACAAGGGATATGTCATCTGTGGCACTTAAGGATGATTATGGTATATTTATATCCAATCCACCCTACGGACTTAGGCTATCTGACATAGACATGGATGACATCTATAAAAAGATAAATAATAAGCTAGCAAGGCTTGACACCTGGTCGCTTTATTTTATAAGTGCGGATGATAAGTTTGATAGGAAATTTAAGAGGAAATTATCTAGAAAGAGAAAGTTATATAATGGTGGCCAAAAGGTAGATTTCTACCAATATTATGGCCAAAAACCAAGTGAGGAGGATCTTTGACAGAACAAAGAGATAACAAGAAGTCTAGGGGACTTTTAATAGGCTTACTTGTAATAATAGGATTATATTTGATAGTAACAGTGGTATTTGCCTTCATAGCCCTTCCAAATACCTTTGTAAATGGTAGGGACATATCATTTGCTTCCAAGGAAGAGGCCCTAAAAAAGCCAGCTGAAAGCTTTGCCATAAGCATTAAAGGCAGGGATGATAGGGCTGCAACAATCAACTTAAAGGATGTGGACTATTCCGCATCAATACCAGAGTCAGCATCTCTTGATCAAAACCCATTCAAATGGCCACTTGCCTTTGCAAAAGTGGCAAATGATGAATTTAGCTTTGATTATAAGATAAAATATGATGAGAATAAATTAGAAAAACTCATTAAGACTTCTGCCCTAATGGCAAATGTAACAAAGCCAGAAAATGCAAGTCTAAAATACAATGACGGGGCCTTTACAATAATTCCAGAAGTAATGGGAAATATGATAGACCCTAACAAACTTGATGCAAAGATTAAAGAAGCTATTTATAACCATAAGGAAGAGATAGTCCTTGAAGATGATGATTACATCAATCCAAAGGTTAAGAATAATTCAAAGGAATTAGAAAAACTTCTAGCAGATGGAAAGACAATAGAAGGTCTTAAACTTAAATTTAACTTTAATGGTTTTGACATCAAACTAGAAGGAAAAGAGCTTGTTGATATGTTTGATACAAATGGAACAAGTTTTGAATTAAATTATGATAGACTAAGCAAATTTATAGCAGAAGTAGCTGATAAAACTGATACCTATGGCGAAAATAGGACCTTTAATGCTACAGGCATAGGCAAGATTACAGTCAATCCTGGAGTTTATGGTTTTATCCTTGACCAAGCAGGAACAATTGATAAGGTCTATGAGCTAATCAACCAAAGAAAATCTGGCGAAATCGAACCTGTTTATGAAAGAGCAGCCTATGCTAGATATGACGATGGTAGCGACCTTAAGGATAGCTATGTAGAAGTAGACTTATCTAGACAATATATGTGGTACTATCAAGATGGAGAAGTCGTCCTTGAAACACCAATAGTTTCAGGTCTACCAAAATCTACTACCTGGGCAACAAATAAAGGCGTAGGAGCTATCCAATCTAAGCAAACAAACACAACTCTTAAAGGAGCAGATATGAATGGTGGAAGGTATGCAACACCAGTATCCTATTGGATGCCAATAGGATGGGATGGTGAAGGCTTCCACGATGCCCCATGGAGAGGTGGCTTTGGCGGTGGAATTTATCTATCAAATGGTAGCCACGGTTGTCTAAATATGCCACCAGCAATGGCAGCCAAGCTATTTGAATTAGTACCACATGGCCTACCAGTAGTAGTTTATGAATCAAGCACAAACTATAGCCCAGCTATGTCTTATTAGGAAGAAAGATGATAAAGATTGAAAATGTAACCTATACCTATCCAGGTATAGACGAAGAAACTGAAGGAAAAACAGCTTTGGATAAGGTATCCATCGAAATAAATAAGGGGGACTTTGTTGCAATTTTGGGCCACAACGGCTCAGGCAAGTCCACCCTTGGCAAGCTCTTGAATGCTCAAATTTCGCCAAGTTCTGGCACAATCAGCATAGATGGAGTGGTAAGTAATGAAGAAAACCAGTGGGAGATAAGGAAGAAATGCTCCATGGTCTTTCAAAATCCTGACAACCAAATGGTTGCCACAACAGTCGAGGAAGAGGTAGCCTTTGGGCCAGAAAACCTAAGGGTAGAACATCCTGAGCTTAGGGAAAGGGTGGATAAGGCAATAGACCTAGTTGGCATGAGTGCCTTTAAGAAAAGAAATCCATCCAACCTATCAGGTGGACAAAAGCAGAGGGTATCAATTGCAGGGGTTATTGCCATGCTATCAGATTATATAATCTTTGATGAGCCAACTGCCATGCTCGACCCCCAAGGTCGTAAGGATGTAATTGACTTAATCCAAAGCCTAAATAAAGATTACAAGAAAACTATCATCTACGTTACCCACTACATGGAAGAGGCAGTTCTTGCCGATAAGATAGTTGTCCTAGATTCAGGCAAAAAGGCCCTAGAGGGCACAAGCAGAGAAGTCTTCTCCCAAGTAGATAAGATGAAAGAGCTAGGCCTTGCTGTCCCACAAGTGACAGAAGTAGCCTACGGACTTTCAAAAAAAGGGGTCAAATTTGATAGACTACCCCTTACAGCTGAGGAGTTTTTGGAAAGCATATGAAAATAGAAATAAAGGATGTTGATTATATCTACAACGAGGGCCTGCCAAATGAGGTCTATGCCCTAAAAGATATCAACCTAGAGATAAATAGCAAAGAAATAATAGGCCTTATCGGCCAAACAGGATCAGGTAAGTCAACCCTAGTCCAACTTTTAAATGGTCTTTTGATTCCAAGCCATGGAGATGTCATAATAGATGGGATAAATTCTAAGGAAAAGGCAAAGAGAAAGGCTGCCAGATTTAAGGTTGGCCTAGTCTTCCAATATCCGGAAAACCAGCTATTTGAAGAAACCATAGCCAAGGATATTGCTTTTGGTCCTAAAAATATGGGCCTAAAGGAAGATGAGATTGACAAGAGAGTCAGATCTGCCATGGCCAAGGTAGGACTTGATTATGAGACCTATAAGGATGTATCACCTTTTGAAATATCAGGTGGTCAGCAAAGAAGGGTAGCCGTTGCAGGAATCCTTTCTATGAATCCAAAGGTCCTAGTTCTAGATGAGCTTACAGCAGGCCTTGACCCAATAGGAAGAGATGAAATATTTTCAGAAATCCTAGATATTTACAATAATGACGATGAGCTTTCAATTGTATTAGTAAGCCATTCTATGGAAGATGTGGCAGAATATGTTGATAGGGTAATTGTCATGAACAAGGGAGAAGTTTACTCAGATAAGTCAACCTTTGAGACCTTTACCCAGGTAGACCTAGAATCAATAGGCCTGGATGTCCCTCAAATTACAAAATTTATGAGGGCCTACAAGAAGAAAAATCCAGATGTAGATGATAAGATCTACACAGTTGATAAGGCGATAGAAGAACTTTACAAGCACTTAGGAGCTAAGAATGGCTAATATTACAATAGGACAATACCTACCCTTTGATACCTTCATCCACAGGCTTGACCCTAGAGTTAAGATTGTGGGGGTATTTTTATATATAATTACAATATTTTTTGTTAAGGACTTTATTACCTATATTCCCTTTGTAATCCTTTTAATAGCTATGCTTGCTATTGCAAAGATACCTTTTAAGTCAATCCTTAGGTCCCTTAAGCCCTTGATCTTCATAATAGTACTTACAGGTCTAATTAACTTGGTAACTACACCAGGCAAGGTGATTTTTACCCTTGGACCTTTAAAATTCACTGAAGAAGGACTTTACAGGACTGCCTTTACAATTTTAAGGCTAATCCTAATAATCTTATCAACATCGGTCCTAACCTATACCACAAGCCCAATGGAATTAACTTATGGTCTAGAAAAGCTATTTTCACCACTTAAAAAGATTGGTTTTCCAGCTGGTGAACTAGCCATGATGATATCAATATCGCTAAGGTTTATACCAACCCTTTTTGATGAAGCAAACAAGATAAAGATGGCCCAGATGGCAAGGGGAGCGGATTTTGAAAGCGGAAATATTATAGATAGGGCCGTGTCAATGGTTCCCCTACTTGTGCCTTTGTTTATAAACGCCCTAAAAAGATCAGGCGACCTTGCAACAGCAATGGAAGCTAGACTTTATAGGATAGGCGAAGAGCGTACAAGATTAAATGAAATCCACATGAAAAAGACCGATTGGATAAGCCTAATTGGCTTTACAATCTTTTGCCTAATTATAATAGTAATGTATTTCCTATGGTAAAGAATGTACTGATGGAAGTGGCCTTTGATGGGTCAGGCTTTTCTGGTTTTCAATACCAAAAGGATGTTAGAACAATCGAGGAAGAAATAAAAAAGGCGGTTAACAAGGTAAGCGGGGAAGAAAATAGGATAATAGCCTGTGGGAGGACTGACAGGGGAGTGCACGCAAGAAGTTTTTACCTAAACTTTTTAACAGCATCTGATATAAATCCCAAGGCCTTTTCCTACCATGTTCAACCCCACCTACCCGATGATATTTTAGCTATATCTTCAAAAGAAGTAGACCTTAATTTCCACGCCAGATTTTCTTGCCTAGATAAGACCTATAAGTATGTAATCTATCAGGATAGGCTTATGCATCCAGTTTTTAGAAAGTATATGGAAAATATTACCTATAGGCTCGATTTGGATAAATTAAACCAGGGACTAGAAGTCTTAAAGGGCACCCATGATTTTAGATTATTTATGAAGGAAGATACAGACCTTAAGATAAACACAGTAAGGACAATCGATGATTGTTACTTTAGTCAAGATGGTCCTAGGCTAAATTTATTTTTTAGGGCCAATTCCTTTTTGCACAACCAAGTGAGGATTATGTCGGGCAGCCTAATAGAGCTTGCCAGAGGCAAGCTAAGCCTTGATGACTTTAAGGCCTTTTTTGATAAAGACAATAAAAAGCGAGCAAATCCAGCCCTTTCTCCAGCAGGGCTTTATTTATGGGAGGTAAGATATTGATAAAAATAGATGTATTTAAGGAATTAAAAGCCTTACTTATTTTAATATTCATAGGGTCTTCCTTATTTTTTGTAAGGGAAGAATTATTTCTTGCCTACCTAATTTTAATCAGCGCATTTACCTTGATTTTAAATTTTTATATAAAAATCAATGATTTAGTCGTAAGTAAGCAAATATTTTTGATTTTTATATCATTAATAAATGTATTTTCTTTTGTTTTTGTGATACAATATTTACTAAGAGGAGAAATTAACTCAAAGCTACTTGAGTTAGTTTTTGCAAGCTTTTTAGATAAGGCCAATAGTCTTTACTATGTGGGATGGCTATTTGTAATGACATTTGGAATCTTAGTAAATCAAACAATAGGCGGTGGTGACAGTGGACGATAAGAAGATAAAGATAGATGAAGATCTAATCGAAGAAAAAAATAAAGAAGCATACCAAGTAAAGAAAGACAAGGATAAGAAATATAAAAGCGAATATCAATTGCCAAATCCTCTAAAAGCCTTAAAAGAGGTAAATAAGAGGTCCTTGATTTTTGGGATAATCGCAGTAGTCCTTATAGGACTTGTAATATTTATGATAAATTCAAGGAAGAATGCGTCAATCAAAAATGCTTCTACAAGCAGTCAAATAGATGAAAATTCCTATAACCAGTCAAGGATAATGAGGGTAGATTTAAACCAGATCAAATCTATAGACTTTGACCTTGGCTCATCTGATGTAAGAATCCAAAGGTCATCAACAAATCCTTATATAGAATACACCCAACTTTACAGGGGAGAAGAAGATGCCTATAAACTTGATGTAAGTTTTGAGGGCGGAGTTTTAAAACTTAAGTCCAAAATTGAGGGCAAAAATCTTTACATGAAGGATAAAATTCCAATAGTAAGGATATTTTTGCCAGCAGAAGGCGGCATCGAAGAGATAAAGGGCTCAATTGGAGCAGGTGATGTAAAAATTGATGACCTAGAAGTTAAAAACTTTGACCTAAAGATAAGAAGCGGAAATATCAGCCTAAACAATGGATTTTTTCAAGGCTCTATAACAAATGAATCAGGATCTATATCCCTAGATAAGAGTGAAATTTCAAATACAATCCTAAAGACTACTACAGGTGATATAAAAATAACAGATAGCAAGTTAGGAAATAGGCTAGATTTTGAAACTCAAACAGGTGACATACTTGTAAATGCAAAGGATAAGATCGATAAATACGATATTACTGCAAATCTTGAGGTAGGTAACTTTGTCCTTGGCAATATCTCATATAGGAATATAAAAGATGGCTACCAGTCAGAAAATAAGGGTGCTAACAAGATTACCCTAAGGACAAAGATTGGTGATATAGTCTTCAATAGGGGTGAGGGAGCCAAGCTTGACCATGAAGAGTACCTAACAAACAGCTCCAAGGTCAAAGAATCTGGCGACAATGCCCTAGAGAAAAATATCGACAGGACTGAAAGAGAAAACAAAAAAAGAGAAGAAGAAGAGAATTCTGATCAAGAAGACTCAACAGACCAAAATGATGAAGATGTTGAAAATAACGAAGAAGACGATGAAAATAATTAAGTCCTAGGGCTTAATTATTTTTTTGAGGACAATATGACAGGAAATATTTTAGACAAACTAAAAAAATACTTTGGCTACGACTCATTTAGGGCTGGTCAGGAAGAGTTAATAGAAAATATTCTGGCAGGAAGGGATGTGCTCGGAGTTCTTCCTACTGGCGGGGGAAAGTCAATTTGCTACCAATTGCCAGCCCTTATCAAAGATGGAGTAGCCATAGTCATCTCTCCCCTTATATCCCTGATGAAAGACCAAGTCGATGCCCTAAGGGAAGATGGGATTGATGCATGCTTTATAAACTCAAGCCAGGACTATGAGACTTATGTCAACACCCTAAAAGATCTAAGAAATGGTCAGATAAAGCTTTTATATGTATCCCCAGAAAGGCTAGAAAATGAGTTTTTTAGGGATTTTTTAAAGGATATAGAAATAAGCTTTGTGGCAGTTGATGAAGCCCACTGCATATCCCAATGGGGCCATGACTTTAGGCCTTCTTATAAGCTAATTCCCAGCCTTTATGAGATTTTGGGAGCTGATTTACAAATCTTAGCCTTTACAGCTACAGCTACAAGGGAGGTAAGGGAAGATATAATAGCAAATCTTAAACTTAAGGATCCCTTTGTCAAAATTACAGGCTTTGACAGGCCCAACCTCAAGTTTGAAATCAAAAAACCCAAGGAAAAGCTCAAGTTTTTGAGAGACTATCTCAAAGACCATGAAAATGAATCGGGCATAATCTACGCATCTACCAGAAAAAGAGTTGATGATATAGATAGGAACTTAAAGGCCCTTGGCATAAAATCTACCAAATATCACGCAGGACTGACTGAGCTTGATAGAAAAAAGGCCCAGGAAGACTTCCTCTTTGATAAAAAAGACATAATTGTAGCGACAAATGCCTTTGGCATGGGTATAGATAAGTCCAATGTCCGTTTTGTAATCCACTATAATATGCCAAAGGACATGGAATCCTACTACCAAGAGGCAGGTAGGGCAGGCCGTGATGGGGAAAATTCTGACTGTATCCTCCTCTACTCAGCCCAAGACATAATCATAAACAAGCACCTCATAAACCAAACTGACAATATGGCCTATAGGAGGATCCAGCTTGAAAAACTCCAAACTATCATAAATTATGTAAATACGAGTAAGTGCCTAAGATCTTATATACTTGAATATTTTGGCCAAGATGCGATTAATGACTGTGGATTTTGCTCAAATTGCCTGGAGACCAGCGAGAAAATCGATAAGACGGTTGACGCCCAGAAGATCCTATCCTGTATTTACAGGCTTGACCAGAGATATGGGATAAATACAGTCGTCGATTGCCTTAGGGGGTCTGAGAATAAAAACTCAAGGGAGAAAAATTTAGAAAATATTTCAACCTTTGGCATCATGGCCAAGACCAGCCAAAAGGAAATCAAGGATATGATCGCAGCCCTTTTAGCAGATGGCTACATCAAGGTCAATGGTCTTGATTATCCAATCCTTGCCCTGACAGAAAAATCAAAGGATATCTTATTTTCCAAAGATAAGTTTTATATAAGAAAAAGAGAAGAAGAAAAATCCACCAGCAAAAAGCACAAGTCGATGGATTTGGCAAATGCCGACCAAGAAGACCTATTTGAAAGGCTCAGAAGCCTAAGATTAGAGCTTTCAAAACAAAGAAAGATTCCACCATTTATAATATTTTCCGACCAATCCCTAAAGGATATGGCCATAAATAAACCAAAAACAGAAGAAGAATTTTTAAGGATAAAGGGAGTTGGGGAGAAAAAACTAATCCAATATGGCGACCTTTTTATAGCAGAAATTAAAGAATATTTGCGAGAAAATTAAAAATCGCTTAGAAGGCAAGAGCCTTTTAAGCGATTTTTTTCTTATAATAATTGTATTCCCTTGTTTGCAAGAGTCCTTCTTTGGCTGTCTGGCCAGTAGGATACTTGGACTTCTCCTATGTGGGCCTTTTGTAAGAAGAACATACATAGTCTTGATTGGCCGATACCGCCACCGATTGTTTGTGGGAGCTTGTCATCAAGGAGGAGCCTGTGATAGTCATATTTTAGCCTATCAAGGTTACCTGATTGTTTTAGCTGTTCATTTAGCCTGTGGCTATCTACCCTGATTCCCATTGATGATAGCTCTAGGGCATCGTCAAGGACTGGGTTGTAGACAATTATATCTCCATTTAGGAGCCAATCGTCATAGTCTGGGGCACGGTTGTCATGCTTTTCTCCATTTGTTAAAACTGTACCAATTTGTGATAGGAAAATAGCCCCAAATTCCTTGGCAGCAAGCCTTTCCCTTTCCTTGCTATCCTTATCTGGATACATGGCAAGAAGCTCCTGGCTTGTTAAAAATCTGATTTGATCCTTAAGAAGTTTTGACCTTGTTGGAATGAGTACACATAAGTATTCATCAAGACTTTTCATGGTCCTGTAGATGATTTCTACTGTTTGCTTTAAATATTCCTCTGTCCTGTCTTTTTTGTCAATTATAAGTTCCCAATCCCATTGGTCTACATAAAAGGAATGGGTATTATCAGGCTCTTCGCTGGCTCTTATGGCGTTCATGTCTGTGTAGAGGCCTTCGTGGGTCTTAAATTTGTATTCCATGAGGGCATATCTTTTCCATTTGGCTAGGGAATGGACTATTTCCATTTCTTCGTTATCAGCCTCTGGCAAGTTAAAGGATACTGGTTTTTCCACGCCATTTAGGTTGTCATTTAGACCTGATTTGCTTGATACAAATAGGGGAGCCGATACCCTTTTTAAATTTAGGTTATTGGCTAGGTTGATTTGAAAATAATCTTTGATTTCTTTTATTAATAGTTGGGTCCTGTAAAGGTCCTCGTTTGACTTGTAAGCTTCTGGTATTACTAATTTCATTATTAATTCTCCATCTTCTATTTTTCGCTATTATTCTTCTATTTTACTTCTTTTATAGGAAAATAAAAATTGTACAAAACTAAAATTTTCTTTCGAAATTACTATAAAAAATAAGGTTTATAAATAACTTGACTTAAGGGATTTTAACTGTATAACTTATCTAGAAATGGTAGAAATAAATTTTTTGATTTATACATACTTATACTAGCCATTTCAAAAAAAGAACTAGGATAAATGAATAAGCTTGTCACCTGTAGGTGGCTTTTTCTTTGTCCAAAATAAAATAGGAGAGAAAATGGAAAGTAAATTTAAAGAATTGTTTCAATTTGAAGGCAAAGTTTCTTTCAAAGAAGCCTTCCCACTAGCTTTACAACACGTAATCGCAATGATTGCAGGTTGTGTAGCACCTGCTTTGATCTTTGCTGATGCAGCAGGCCTAAGTCACGCTGATAGCATTATACTTGTACAGATGGCCCTTATAGGATCAGCCCTCACTTCATTTTTGATGCTTTATCCAATAGGGATTTTGGGTAGTAAATTACCTATGATTTATGGTGTAGCCTTCCCATATGTACCAACCATGATTGCCCTTTGTGGTCAATTTGAATCACTAGGTCCCGAAGGAATTGTGGCCGTAGTTTTAGGAAGTCAATTAATAGGAGCTATTGTTTCTATAGTGTTCGGTCTTGCCCTCAAATATATAACACCATTTTTCCCACCTCTTGTATCAGGAACTGTAGTTTTGGCCATAGGCCTCACCCTATATCCAGTTGCTATTACAAATATGGGTGGAGCAGGATCAGTTATGGCCCCAGGTTGGGGAGCATGGCAATATTGGCTTGTTGGTATAATCACCCTTCTTGTAAATGTTGGTCTTAACCACTTTGGCAAGGGCATTACTAAACTTGCTTCAGTATTATTTGCCATGGTTGTTGGCTATATCATAGCATTTTTCTTTGATATGGTAGACCTATCACCAGTTAGGGAAGCAGGTTGGTTATCAGTAGCAGCACCACTTCACTTTGGCATAAAATTTGAACCATCAGCCATAATTTCCTTTGTAATCATCTTTATGGTTACATGTATAGAAGGAATTGGAGATATGTCATCAACCACCATCGGAGGAATGGATAGAAACCCAACAGATGATGAGCTTAGGGGAGGAATTGTAGGTTTTGGTGTGGCAAATGTTATAGGTGCCTTTATAGGATGTCTTCCAACAGCTACATTTTCACAAAACGTTGGTATTGTTTCAGTAAATAAGGTTATAAATAGGAAGGTATTTTTCCAAGCAGGCCTCATTATCCTAATCGCAGGTTTTATGCCAAAAATATCATCCCTACTTACAACAATCCCAGCCCCAGTAGTAGGTGGTGCAACACTTTCAGTATTTGCTGCCATTACTATGAATGGTATCAGGATGATAACCGAGCAGCCACTTACAGTTAGGAATACTTCTATAGTAGGTATTGCAATTGCAATTGGCTTTGGTTTTACAACCATAGTTACAACAGCTGACCAAGCAGGAGTGACCTTCATGCCAGAAGCCCTTAAAAATGCTATCGGAGTATCACCAGTAGTCCTTGCAGCCCTTACTGCTATATTGATGAATGTAATGATTCCAGAAAAAGAAGAAGATAAGAAGCAAGAATCAACTCTTGAAGAAGTCCTAGAAGGCTAATTTTTTAAAAAGAGACCAGTCAAATGGTCTTTTTAGTACCATAAATAGTGTAAGAAAGAAAGTAATTTCTATCTTGCACT
>NZ_CAUPMI010000029.1:0-23810 GCF_963512375.1 uncultured Anaerococcus sp. | reverse complement strand
GGCAGAAAAGTAAAAAAGAATATATCCTAGATGAAAAAGGAGAAAAGATTTTAAATAAAAATGGAAAACCTAAAACAAGAAAAGTAGAACTAACAACCTGGAATGATAAGGGCAATGTAGAAAAATTAAAGCCTATACTTCCCTTTTTTTAATTCAAACAAAGGAGAGAAAACATGATAAACGAAGAAATAAGCAAAGAAGCAGGTCAAGCAGCACAAACCATAATAACATACACAATAAAGGCAGCAAAAGAATCAATCAACTTAGAAAAAGAAATAAGAAAAAAGATGAATGATACTTTAGAAAAAGCAAACGGAAACCTAAAAAGTCTTATGGGCGATGAAATGAAAATAAAAGACCTCTACAAAAAAGGACAACTAGAAAATATAAGCATAGATCAAAGCGACCTCAAAGACTTAAAAAAAGAACTAAACAAACTTGGAGTAAGTTTCTCAGTAATGAAAAACAAAGAAAGCAAAAACTATGAAATATTCTTCCAAGCCAAAGACATAAAAGTAATGGAATATGCCTTTAAGCAAGTCATAGCCAAAGAAAATAAAAAAGAAAAAGAAAGTATCCTAAAACAAATAAAGAAATACAAAGACCTATCCAAGAACAAGGATAAGACAAAAGAGAAAGTCAAAAGGAAAGTAAAAGAAAAAGTAAAACCAAACAAAAAAGATATGACCAGAGAAATCTAAGGGAGTAACGAAAAGTTACACCCTTAAATAACCATAATAACAAGACTTCCGAAAATCGGAAATCAAGAATTTCGATTATCGAAAATCTGGAATATATCAATGTAGAAAGGATATAAAATTGAATAAATATAAAATTCATGATAAAATTATACTGATAATAGTTATCAATAGGAGATAGAAATGTTAAAAAAATTTTTTGAAAATGTAAAAAATCCGAAAAATAATTTCGGCGGTCGCTTCATGGTAAAAGGAATGAACATAGGTCACGAAAAATTGGCGAAATGGGGCAGATCCTTTCTGAATATTAAAACCTCGGATGTAGTTTTAGATCTAGGATGTGGCGGTGGACGTAATGTTCAATACTTCTTAACAAAGGCTAGAAAAGTATATGGAATGGACTATTCTAAAACAAGTGTAGATATCGCAAGTTCAGTAAATAGCGAAGCTATAAAAGATGGTAGGTGTAAAATTATTGAAGCAGACGTGGCTAAACTACCTTTTGAAGATGAATCCATAAATATAGTAACTGCCTTTGAAACAATTTATTTTTGGAAGAATATAGAAGTATCTTTTAGGGAAATCCATCGTGTTCTAGTAAAGGACGGTCAGTTTCTAATATGCAATGAAGGAGCATATAGAGAGCATAAAAACATAAAAAAATGGGCGGATATGTTAGATTTTGAAGTTTATTCTCCCGAATATCTTACAGAAACATTGAATAAGATAGGATTTAAATGCGAATGCCATCTGGACGAGAAAGAGCATATAGTATTGTTAGCTAGAAAATTATAAAAGAATTTGCGAATAATGAAAAATAAATCATAAGGAGAAGTAGAGAAAAAATCTACTTCTTTTTTATTGCAAGGAGGATTAGGATGGCAATAAACAAAAGATACTATTGGATAAAATTAAAAGAAGAATTTTGCACAGACAAAAGGATAAAAAGATTAAGGAGAATATCAGGAGGAGATACCTATACGATAATCTACCTTAAACTTCTACTACTAAGCCTAAAAGATGAGGGCAAACTCTATTATGAGGGAGTAGAAAGTGATTTTATAAAAGAGTTAGCACTAACCATAGATGAAACAGCCGATGATGTAATGGTTACGGTTAATTATTTAATCAATCAAGGCTTGTTAGAAGTTGTAACAGAAAATGATGAATACTACCTAACTGAAATACCAAACTTAATCGGATCAGAAACAGCTTCTACAAGGCGTTCAAGAAAGTCTAGAGAATTAAAAATGTTGCAATGCAACACCAATGCAATACACAAGCAACAAAAGTGCAACGGAGAGATAGAGAAAGATATAGAGATAGATAAAGTGAGAGAGGGAGAGATAGAAAAAGATAAAAAGTCCACCCCCTCTTTTATGGAGAATACAAAAATGTAAGGCTAAGCAAAGAAGAATATAAAAATCTTAAAGAAAAATTAAACTCACACACAGAAATAATGATAAATAAACTATCCAGATACATGGAAAGCAGTGGTAAGACCTATCAAAACCACTATGTGACAATCTTAAAGTGGTATGAAGAAGATAAAGAAAAACTAAGACAGAAAGGTTTAAATAAAAAAATGAACTATGATGTAGGAGAATCTTTATAGATAAAAAGAGGTGGAAAGGCACTATTAAAGACTTTAAGTCTAAAAAGGTATAAAAGTATGCCAGAGATAATAAAAATGTAAATATGACACTTAAAAGGCGATTAGAAAATTAAAGAAATGCTAGAAGACTTTTAGATGACAATTACCAAGAGGGTCTAATTTTCACTGTTACTCATGCAGTGGGAATTGGACCTTTTTACATAAGCAAATTCTATTTCAAAATTGGTTACCAAGAAAGACTTCTTTTCACTGTTAAGTATAAGAGGGTAATTTATAGAATTTTTTTTCATCAAGATAAATATTTTCTGATGGTCAAATTTTAAAAAGATTAATAACTCTCGATAAATTTAGAACCTTAACAATTGAATAGACTAAGACAAGACGTTAATTATTTTTGGAGCGTAATAACCTATCCGCAAAGATCTTTCTACTGAATAATTCGGCAAAACAAGTATTGCTAAGATAAAAGCAAGGGAAGTAGAAAGGGAGCGATAAGTAAGAGTTTGAATATAATACCCTATCCGCTATGAAGAAAATGAGGATAATGATACTTCTAAGGTTGAAGCCGGCTCATCCGGAGTAGAGGCGGAGGTGAGATTCCTATGTTGCTAATCCAAAGCACTTGTCAATGTCAAAAAACTTTAAAATTAATATTTTTAAAATACTATTTGGAGGATTTATGATTAATGAAAACATAAAAGGAGTTCGTGGTTGTGAAAAAGTCTTTCTAACATTAAAAGAAGTATCTGAATATTTCAATATCGGTCAAGATAAAGTTAGACAATTAACGGATGAAGATGATTGTAATTTTGTACTATTTAATGGAAGAATATTTAAATAGACAATTTCCTATTTAAAGATGAAATTGAATAAAGAGCATGCATAATGTGGTATAATAGTTATAGCGTGTTTTTTTATCAAAAAAGTAGAATTTTTATGGTAAAAGACGCAAAGATAATAAAGGGGATTTTCCCAACAAGAAAACCACTTGGAAATTAAAAGCATGAAAACAAGCCAAGCCAAGAAGCTTTAGCTAAAGATTGACCTGACAAAGGTAAAAATTGAGCCATTATTTGAAGAAGATGTTGATTTTGAAACATTTTTTAAATCAGACTTTAGGGTTGTAAAGGTTAAGTCTTGCGAAGAAGTTCCAAAGTCTAAAAAACTTCTAAAATTCACCCTAAATGATGGAACAGGAAAAGATAGGGTAATCCTATCAGCCATCAAAAATAATTATAGGGCAGAAGATTTAGTAGGCAAGACCCTACTTGCTATAACCAACCTTCCACTTATAAAAATGATGGGCTAAGAGTCTTGTGGTATGCTTTTATCAGCTATGTGCGAATATGATGGAGAAGAATTATTAAATCTAATAATGCTTGACCCATCCATACCAGCTGGAGCAAAAATATATTAATATTAAAGGTGCCGTTTAGTCGGCACTATTTTGAAGAAAATCATGGAGTAATTATGGAAAAAAGAAACGAATTTACAAATTCCTGGGGCTTTGTCATGGCCTGTGTGGGCTCTGCTGTAGGCCTTGCCAATGTTTGGGCCTTTCCCTATCAATTAGGAGCCAATGGAGGCCTAGCATTTTTAATACCTTATTTGATATTCATATTTTTATTTGGCAGGGTAGGCCTTGCAGCAGAAAATGCTATAGGAAGAAAATATAAGTCAGGCCCAATGGTTGTTTACAAAGAAGCCTTCAAGGAAAGAAATATGGAAGGCTTTGGCAAAATTATAAGATGGCTACCAATGATTGGAGTAACCCTACTTGCCGTAGGTTATGCGGTTGTAATAACCTATGTCCTAAAGGCACTTATAGATACAATTAGCGGTAATCTTTTCACTATGGATAGCCAGGCTTGGTTTGAAAGCATATCTACAAGTGACTTTAGACTTGTAGGTGTCCACTTGATTCTATTAATAATGGTTTATTTCACTCTAGCTTATGAGACAAAGGGAATAGAGAAGACTAACAAGTTGATGATGCCATTATTCTTTGTTTTATTTTTAGTTTTGGTTCTTAGGGTGGCCTTCCTAGATGGGGCAAGCGATGGTTATAAGTTTATCTTTACTTTGGATAAGGCAAGGCTTTTTGAAGTTAAAACCTGGGTGGCAGCCATGGGTCAAGCCTTCTTTTCCCTATCCCTTGTTGGAACTGTAATGGTTGTTTATGGATCATATCTGCCAGATAGGGAAGATGTAGTAAAGGCATCAACAACTACAGCAGCTTTTGATACCCTAGCTGCTATGCTAAGTGCTTTTGTTATGATACCAGCATCCTTTGCCTATGGACTTTCACCAGAAGCAGGTCCAAAACTCTTGTTTATAGTACTGCCTGAAGCCCTAAGACAGATGCCTCTTGGCAGAATCTTTGCCTTAATTTTATTTGTGGCCATAGTCTTTGCAGGGATTTCTTCTATCCAGTCAATGATAGAAACAGTAGCAGAAGCGATTGTCTTCTCCTTCCCAAAACTAAAGAGAAATCTTGTCCTAATTGCCTTAATTTCAATAATATACTTCGGAGGAATCTTCCTCCACCCAATAAGCAAATGGGGCCCATGGATGGATGTCGTAACAATCTACATCCTACCAATAAGCGGTATAATTGGAGCCATAACTTGGTTCTGGGTAATCAAAAAAGACGAACTTTTAGCAGAAGTAAACAAAAATTATCCAAATAAATATGGAAATACTTGGTACAATCTTGGAAGATTTTTATATGTTCCACTTGCAATTATCTTATGCTTTATTGCAATAAGATATCATATTTCATTCTAGGAGGGGCCTTGAAAAAAATATTTTTTAGACTATCGAGCATATTTTTAGCCTTAATTTTAATATTAGGGCCTAAATCTTTTGCAGAAGAAAATAAGCAAAGCCCAAACTGGGATGAAGAAATTATTTACATGATAATGACCGATAGGTTTTTTGATGGAGATGAATCTAATAATAATCCAGCAAATGTAGAAGGGTCTTTTGATAAAGATCACCTGGAAGCCTATCATGGTGGTGATTTTAAAGGAATAATAGAAAAAATCCCTTACCTAAAAGAGCTTGGAATTACGACCCTATGGATTACACCGATTGTAAAAAATATCGATTCAAACATGATGGCAGATAAGGGCGGTAAGCAATTTGCCTACCACGGCTATTGGGCAGAAGATTTTACCAAGCTTGACCCACATTTGGGTAGTGAAGATGATTTAAAAAACCTAATCGATGCTCTCCATGATAATGGTATAAAGCTAATGGTAGATGTAGTAATCAATCATTCAGGTTATGGAACTAAAAACCAAGGACCATTTGCTGGTATGCACAGGGAAAAAAGCGGGGCTGGTGATATAGAAACAGAACTTGCTGGTCTGCCAGATTTTAAAACGGAAGATAAGAGCGTGAGAGATAAAATAATTTCTTGGCAAGTTGCCTGGCTTAAAAATATTAAGACTGCTAAGGGTGGTGGAATCGATTATTTTAGGGTCGATACAGTCAAGCATGTTGATAAAGATACCATGAAAGACTTCAAGGCTGAGGCTCGTAAAGCTAAGCCAGATATAAAAATGATAGGGGAAAACTATGGGGCATCTGTTTTTAAGGATGGAGGCTATCTAGACCCAAGTATGATGGATTCCCTCCTAGACTTTGACTTTAAGGACTTGGCAAAAGATTTTGTTCGTGGCAAGATTTCTGAAACTGAAAGCAAATTAGCTAAGAGAAATTCAGAGATAAGCCAAGATAGGCAAATGGGCCAATTCTTATCATCCCACGATGAAGATGGTTTCCTAAAAGTGAGACTAGGTGGAGATCTTGGTAAATTTTTAGTAGCTTCATCCTTACAACTCACAGCCAAGGGCCAACCTGTCATATATTACGGCGAAGAAATCGGCCAATCAGGCAAAAAGGATAAGATTGACAAGGGCGTATTTAGCGAAAATAGGTATGACTTTGACTGGTCAAAGACTGAAAATAACCCAATCCTAGACCACTATCAGAAATTAATTGCAATAAGGAAGGCTTATCCAGAAATTTTTGCAAGAGGCGACAGGAAAGGCCTATACATGGATGATACGGTATCTGTTTTTGCCAGGAGCCTAGGAGAAGATGAGCTAATTATCGGCCTAAATACTAGTGATGAGGAAAAAACTATTAGCTTTGACCTAAAATCTGATGAGAACTTATACGACCTTTATAATCAGAAAAAAGTTAAGCTAAGCGGAAATAAAGTTACCTTAAAAATTCCTTTAAGAGATAATGGGGGAACGGCAATACTTGCCAATGAATCAAGCCTGCCAGAAGATTTGAAAACAAAATCAAGTTTTGAGCCTAATTTATATTGGCTTTTAGGTCTCGGCCTTATAATTTTTATACTTATATATATTTTAAAAAGAAAAAAGGCTAAATAATAAAAAAGCTTATCAATCTCAATTTGAGATGATAAGCTTTTTTAATTAAAATAAACCCAATTAATGGCCTTTGGAAGGACTTCAAAGTCAATTTCCTTAGCCCTAAAAATTTCGCCATCTGCATTGGCAATAAATTCTTTAGGAGAAATGATTTTACCCTTTGTAACCTCGATTTCCCTGAGATATTTACTAGCTTGATGGCGACCTTTTTTATATTTTAAAATCATGCCAGGAAGCTTAGGGAGGGGAATTTTATCAGCTAAGATGAGGTTTAAGTAGCCATCATCTATCTTAGCTTCTGGTGCAGGGTTAAAACCTGATCCATAATATGATCCATTACATAGGGCAGAAATTAAATACTCGCCAGCTATTTCGAAATGTGATCCGTCCTTTAATTTTAATTTAAAGGTCAAGTTCTCATAGTTTAGATTTCTAAGGCTTGCAAGGGTAGCCTTAAGATAGGCCTTCTTGCCAAGTTTTGGTTTTTCATCCAAATATTCATAAGCCTTTTCCAAAACCTGGGTATCAAAGCCGATGCTTGTGACATTTATGGAATAAAAGTCATTCACTTTTATCAAGTCAATTGGCTTAATCCTAAAATCTAAGAGGTCAGTGAGCTTAAAGGAATCATAATCAAAGTTTTTGGCAAAATCATTGCCTGTGCCCATTGGAATAAGGCCGATAGCCATATTCTTGCCATAGGCTACATTGACAAGCTCATTAAGAGACCCATCCCCACCGCAAATTATAACAACTTTCTCGTCATAATCCAGGCTATCAAAGGCATCTATCAGATATTTGGTGTGGTTCTTGTATCTTGTGTTAACAACCTCAATTTCTGATTGCCTTTTGACCCTCCTAAAGGTGTTTTCTATATCTTCTTTTTTTATATCAAATTCAGTTTTACCTGCCTTTGAGTTAATAATAAATAAAATCTTTCTCATAATCAATCCTAAGATGACTATACTAATAATTTTAGATTATAAAAGCTATTTTATAATGCGAATAAGAATCATTTTCGAAAAACATTTGACTTTAAAATTTTCTTATGCTATGATGATATCAATAATCAATTTCATAAGGAGATATAATGAAAAATAAGTTACTTATTGCGATGCTTTTAGCATCAATTAGCCTTTCGGCATGTGGAAATGGAGCGGAAAAAGAAGCTCCAAAGGAAGAAGCAGCTCAAACAGAGCAAGCAGTAGAAACAGAAGAAACTGCTAAGGATGAGAACAAAGAAGAAGCTAAAGATACAGCTTCAGATTCAGATACAGTTAAAATAAAAGATTTGACTGGCGAAGTAGAAGTTAAGAAAAATCCTAAAAAGGTTGTAGCTCTTGACAATAGAACATTTGAAACCCTTGAAGAATGGGGAATCACACCAGTAGCTGCTCCAAAACCAATTATGCCAGCTACAAGTGGCTTTGTTAAAAATGATGAAATCCAAGATATTGGAAATCACAAAGAACCAAACCTTGAAGTTATTGCTGCAGCTGACCCAGATTTAATTATAGTTGGCCAAAGATTTGGTAAATACACAGAAGAGCTTAAAAAACTTTGTCCAAATGCTGATGTTATCGATCTAAACTGGGATGTTAGTGATAAGGCAGCAAATCCAGGAGAGAACTTAGTTAATGGATTTAAAGATTCTCTAGAATCCCTTGGCAAAATCTTTGATAAGGAAGAAGATGCTAAGGCCCTTATAGAAAAACTAGACAAATCTATAGCAGAAGCTAAAGAAGCTTACAAAGATGGAACTGTAATGTCTGTTGTCGTAAGTGGTGGAGAAATCGGCTATTCTGCTCCAGGTTTTGGTAGGGTTTGGGGTCCACTATATGAGATTCTCGGCTTAAAACCTGCTATAGAAGTAGATAATTCATCTACAGACCACAAGGGAGATGACATATCTGTAGAGGCAATCGCTCAGTCTAATCCAGCTTATCTCCTAGTACTTGATAGGGATGCTGCTGTTACTAAGGAAGGCGAAGAATCAACACCTGCTAAGGATGTTATAGAAGGAAGCGAAGCCTTAAAATCAACAGATGCTATTAAAAATTCTAAGGTATACTATGCACCTGCTGATACCTACACAAACGAATCTCCTCAAACTTTCATAAAAATATTTGAAGGCCTTAAGGAATTATTTTCTAAATAAGTATGAAAAGTCAAAATCCTAGTCATAAAAAATTAATAGATAAGAATTTAATTTTTCTCTTACTTTTGGTTTTTGGACTGGCAATTTTATCCATTTTTACAGGGGCCTATAATATTAGGGAAAACCCTGAAGGGTGGAAGATGATATTTATAACAAGGATACCAAGGACCCTTAGCCTTATGCTAACAGGCCTTGCCATGAGTATGGCAGGAGTGGTGATGCAGCTTATAAGTCAAAATAAGCTTGTGGAGCCTACTACAACAGGTACTATAGAGTGGGCGGGCCTTGGCCTTATCCTTGCCTATATTTTAGTCCCTTCAGCTAGTCTTTTTGTAAGGACTAGCTTTTCAATCGTATTTGCCTTTATCGGATCGATGGTATTCTTTCTCCTTTTAAGAAATATTAAGTTCAAATCGTCATTGTTCGTTCCGATAATAGGCATTATGATGGGGGCGGTTGTATCTGCAATATCGACCTTTGTAGCCCTGGAATTTGATATGATGCAATCTCTTGAAGTCTGGTTTGCTGGATCTTTTGCACCAATGCAAAAGGGAAGATATGAATACTTATACCTTATCATCATAATATCGGTAATTATTTATATCTATGCTGACAAGCTAACCCTAGCAGGCCTTGGAGAGGCAGTATCAACCAATCTTGGCCTTAATTATAAGAGGATAATCCTTGTTGGAAATATTTTAATATCTCTAGCCACAGGTCTTGTGGCAAGTGTAGTTGGAAATGTTCCCTTCCTTGGGATAATAATTCCAAACTTGGTATCAATTTACAGGGGTGATAATCTTAGGGAGAATTTGCCATATATTGCTCTGATTTCCATGCTTGTTATAATCATTGCAGACCTTATATCTAGGACAATAATCGCACCTTTTGAAGTGCCGGTCTCCCTAATTTTGGGAAGCTTGGGATCTATTTCATTTTTAATCCTCTTATTTAGAAAGAAAGTAGGTAGCTAAATATGAAGCAAATATCTTTTAGGCAAAGCAAGGATAAAACTAGATATTTCCTTATCTTAGCTGTTTTAATTTGCCTTACACTTTTAAATATATATGGTTTGCTTACCTACAATAACCCAGTGCCAATTGATTCTCCCTCATTTTTGCCAGTAGTAAAAAGAAGACAAAATTCAATAATTGCCATGCTTATAGCAGCAACTTGCCAGGCCCTAGCAACCTTGATTTTTCAGTCTGTTACCAATAATAAAATCATAACTCCATCACTTCTTGGCTTTGAGGCTATTTATTCAACAATAAATACTGCCACTATGTACTTTTTAGGAGTTACGGCTTTCACAGCTATGACAGGTATGACCTATTACATAAGTCAGATACTTATTATGGTTGTAGTGAGTGTGGCCTTATTTTCAAGCATCTTAAGCTCGAATAGAAATATTGACTTCCTTCTTCTAGTAGGAATTATTTTAGGTCAAGGCCTAAGGTCTATTTCAGCCTTTATGAGAAGGCTCTTAAGCCCTTCGGAGTTTGATGTTCTTCAAGCTAAACTCTTTGCTTCTGTAAATAATGCTGATTCATCATATTTTTTAGTTTCAGCTATAATTGTCTTTATAGTAGCTTTTATAATTTTTGCCAATGCTAAGAAGCTTGATGTTTTAAGCCTTGGAGAGGCAGTTTCGACTAATTTAGGCCTTGACTATAAGAAGTCAACAATACTAGCCTTGATAGGAGTATCAATACTCATGAGTGTGTCAACAGCCCTAATTGGGCCAATGAATTTCTTTGGCTTTTTGGTGGTAAGTTTAACCTATGAGTTTTGCAAGTCTTATGACCATAAGTATTTGTTAGTAATGTCTCTGGTCTTTGCCTATTTTATTATCACCCTTGCATATTTTGTTATGAATCATATTTTTAATGCAAATGGTGTGGTATCAATACTTATAGAGCTTGTAGGAGGATTATTCTTCTTGTTAGTGATCTTTAGAAGGAGGAGCGAATGATTGAAGTAAAAAATGTAGAAAAAATATATGGAAGTGAGACTAAGATAGGTCCAATTAATTTTACGATTAAGGAAGGCGGCCTAAATTCAATAATAGGTCCAAATGGAGCTGGTAAGTCTACAACCCTCCTTATGATAGGAAGGCTCCTTGATATGGACCTAGGAAGTATAAATATCGGTGGCATGGATGTTTGTACCTGCCACAGCGGCGAGCTTGCAAAGATTTTATCTATTTTAAGACAGGAAAATCACTTCACAGCCAAACTAACCGTACGTCAGCTCATCTCCTTTGGTAGGTATCCATATTCAAAGGGTAGGTTAACCACTAAAGATATGGAGATAATCGATCAATATATAGATTTTCTGGACCTAAAAGGTCTAGAACATAGGTACCTAGATGAATTATCAGGCGGCCAAAGGCAAAGGGCCTATGTTGCTATGGTTTTAGCCCAAGATACCAAATATGTCTTATTAGATGAACCCTTAAATAATCTGGATGTTGCAAGAAGCGTATCGATGATGAAATACCTAAGAAAGGCCTGCGATGAATTTAACAGGACAATCCTACTTGTAATCCACGATATAAACTTTGCAGCAGCTTATTCAGATAGGATCCTGGCTATGAAAGATGGCAAGCTTGTCTTATCTGGAAGTGTTGATGAAATAATGAAAGCTGATGTTTTAACAGAAATATTTGATACAGACATAAGTGTCTTAAACTCAGCAAAAGGAAAAATTGCAGTATATAATTAAAGGCCAGGCCATTTGATAAGACTTTATCATTGGCCTAGCCTTTTTATCTTTTTCTTGTTACAGCAAACTCAGTCCTGGTAGTTGCTGCGACTTTTTTATCATCACCATAAACTTTGCAATCTACAGTTATAATCCTCTTGCCCTTTTTAAGAATTTCTGCCTTGGCATAAATATACTTACTTTTAATAATTGGTCTTAAAAAGTGAGTTGTCATCGAAAGAGTTGGGGCTACCATTCCAAAGGAATTGGCTAAATCTCCTGAGGCATTATCAGCAAGAGTCATTATAACCCCACCATGGATTGCACCTATCTTATTTAAATAATCCTCCTTGAAGGGAATTCTTAAAATAAGACAATTTTCATCTATAATTTCTTTCTCTATTTCAAAATAATCACTAAAACTCATAAAAACTCCTTTATTCTACCCTATAATTATATAGTAATAAAAATAACTTGCATCAATAAATAATTAGTGATTAATACAAGTAAATAGTATATTGTATATAAGGAGAGTTTATGAAGAAGAAATATTTATCATTTATTTTAACATTATTAAGCCTGGTAGTTTTTGTAGGATGCGGTTCAAAAAATGATGCGAATGAAAATAAAAATACCGATGTGGCTGATCTAATAAACAATTTGAACAAGGCAGAAGAAAATCAAAAGATAGAAGAAGAGGCTAAAAAACTTGCCCCAAAAGAGATTGAAGCATATAAAAGAAAAGAAAAATCAGAAAAAGAAAAAGAAGAAAGTCCAAAAGAAAATCAAGCAGATATTAAAAAGATAAAAATAAAGGCGGTCGGAGATATAATGGCCCACCTTGCCCAAATCCAATATGCTTATAATAGAGGTGGTGGATCTTATGATTTTTCTAAGTCTTTTGAATATGTATCTGATTTTATTAAAGATTCAGACCTAGCAATAGGAAATTACGAGACAACAACAAATCCGAACCAGCCTTATGCAGGCTTTCCTCGATTTAATTCACCAGAATCCTTCCTTACAGCTATTAAAGATGCTGGCTTTGATGTAGTTACAACTGCCAACAATCATTCCATGGATACAGAACTTGAGGGAGTATTTTCAACCATGGATGCTGTAGAAGATGCAGGTCTTTCTTATGTGGGAAGCATGAGGGATGAGTCAGAAAAAATTCTAACAAAGAAGATAAATGGTATAAGAATTGCCATCCTTGCCTACACCTATGGTTGCAATGGTAGGGAAAATCTTATAGTACCAAGGGAAGAAGTAGAAAATTTAAATTACCTAACAGATGAGACCCAGGTAAAGGAAGATATCAAAAAAGCCAAGGCCCAGGGTGCTGACTTTGTAATAGTATATCCACACTGGGGAGTGGAATACCATTCATATCCAGTAGATACTCAGATAAATCTAGGCAGAAAAATGATAGAATGGGGAGCAGACCTAGTAATAGGCAACCACCCACACGTAGTAGAGCCAGTTGAGCTTTACAAGGCAGAAGATGGAAGAGAAGGCCTAATAGCCTACGCTCTAGGTAATTTCATTTCCTTCCAAAGCTTGGAAAATAACAAGGACATCAGGGTAGAACAAGCCCTAGCCCTAGAAATAGAACTTCAAAAAGACCTAAATAGCGGAGATAAAAAAATCTCAGATGTAAGCTTCCACCCACTTTGGGTAGGAACGACCTATGATGATTTCGGAAGAAACGTTCAGACCTACCTAGCAGAAGACTTCTTAGATGGTGGAAAATACTACGATTATGTAAATGAAAACCAAAGGGCAAGGATAAAACAAGCCTACGACATGACTCTAGAGACAGCAAATACAGGAGTAGAATAATGGAAAATTTTGAAATAGGAATCCTAAATGCGATCCAAGGCTTGAGAAATAATCCCCTAGATAAATTTATGGTTACTATTTCATCTTTGGGAAACTTATCACTAATATGGATAAGCTTTATAATAATATTCTTAGCAGCAAGAGATTTAAAAAAACAAGGCAAGGTAATGATCCTTGCCTTTATCCTAAATCTAATAATAGTAAATATCTTAGTAAAAAACCTCGTAGCAAGGCCAAGGCCTTACGAAGTTACAGGTTTTAGTGACCTCTTAATTCACAAGTTATCAGATAATTCCTTCCCATCAGGTCACACATCCTACGCCTTCACCTTTGCGACAATAATAAGCCTTCTAAATAAGTCAAGACTCCTAAAAACCTACACAAATATCCTAGCAGTCCTAATAGCCTTCTCGAGACTCTACCTATACGTCCACTTCCCAACAGACGTCCTAGCAGGAGCTCTAATAGGCATAGGTATAGGAATCCTAGCCATAAAAATTTATGAAAGTCAAAAATATAAGCAAATAAAAGAAAAATATAATTTACATTGGGCCTAAAATGTGATATAATAATTTGGTAAGCATTTAGGCCGGTGTGTCGGAACTGGCAGACGAGATAGACTCAAAATCTGTTGTCCAACCGGGCGTGTGGGTTCGAGTCCCACCACCGGCACCATTGTATTTTTACAAGTGTTGAAATATCAATACTTGTGACTATTGAATTTCCCTGTTGTTACCAGTAGGTTACCAGCAGGGATTTTTTAGTTGATTTTTTGGAGTTCTTCATAGATAAATTCATCCATATCTTGGATGTATGAGTTGGCGGTTATTCCAAAGTTTGTGTGTCCCATTAATTTCTGGAGGGCTTTTTCGTTTACGCCTGATTGGTAGGCTATGGTTGCGAAGGTGTACCTGCAAGAGTACGGGATTTTTCTTTTTACTCCTGCTTTTTCTAAGGCTGGGTAGTAGACTTGATTGTAGAAGTTTACATCTCCACCTACCCACTTACCTTTATGTTCTACTATATATCCTGATTTACTAGATAGGTATAATTCTTTGAGGTAGGTTCTTATTTTTGGGTGGATGAACATTTTTCTTTTTTTGCCTGCATCGGTTTTGATACCAAAGTCGTGGATTTCGTTTGTTTTAAATTCTATGTTGTCTTTATTTAGATTTATAAATTCTGTTGTCCTAAGTCCTGTAAATATCATGATGAGGATGTATCTGGCATCTGGATTTGTCGGGATGGATTCTTCGAGTTTGTGGATTTCTTCATTGGTGAAGATTTCTTTTTTTCTCTGGAGTTTTAACCCGTCGATTTCGACCAGTTTTGATAGGTCGTTTTGGACTAGGTCGTTTTTTAGGGCTAGTCTGTATAGTTTTTTTAATAGAACTTTTAATCTTTTTAGGTGGTCGTGGCTGTACTCTCTTTTCACTTTTTTACCGTTGACGGTTTCGGTGTAGCCTTTATCTTTTACACGATCAACAATTGCTTGTAACTGTGAGTACTTGATTTCGTTGATTGGTTTTTTGTGGATTGGATAAAAGGCTTCGAATGCTCTTTCGTATCGGTTTTTGTTGTTTTTGGTGAAGTTTTTAAACTCTGATGTGGTTTTATAGGCTTGATATAAGTCGTTAAAGGTTTTTATGTCTTCTACTCCTGCATAGGAGTCTAGAGCTTTTTTGGCTTCCTTTCTTGATTTATAAAAGCCTACTGTTGGTCTATGTTCTTTGCCATTTATATCATAGGTAGCTGGGAGTCTTGCCCACCATGGGGACTTCCTGCCCTTTACATAGGTTATTGAGCCTTCTCCATTTGCAAATTTTCTATCTCTTGCCATTGTTATTCCTTTCTTTTTGTTTTTGATTCGGGTTTTACCGTTGGTTGTGGTATGATAATTGTGTGTGAGTCCTGCCCTTGAGGGTGGGACTTTTCTATACCCTTTAAGTGTCTAATGGTTAGTCTTTTTTTAGCCCTAGGCTGGCTTTTCCTAGGGCTTTGTTGGGGTTGACAAACGGGTTATTGGTCATTTATTGCTTTTTCTCTTTTTTCGCTCATTTCGTTATAAATTTCGTTTCCATTTTCTAGATAATACCAATAATCAACATTTTCTAATGCTTTAAAAGAATCTTCATCAGTCGCTTCTATATCTCCTGTATAGTCAAAAATTAGCTTGATTCTTCTATTATCTTTATCAGAATAGGTTACTATATATGCTGTGTGCTTGTCATTATATTTTTGAGTAGCTACATTGTAACTTCCTCTAAATAGTTTTGGCTTTATAAAAGTATTTTCTTTTAAGTAATTATCAAAAACAAATATACCAAAGGCTTCTTCTTTATTTTGCTTTACCCTTTCTTGTTTTTGAGCTTCTTCTTTTTTCTGCTCCTCTTGTCTTGATTGTTCTGCCAATTCTGCTTGTTTCGCTTCTTCTTTTTTAAGTTCTTCTTGTCTTGCTATTTCTTCTTGTTTGGCTTTTTCTTCTAGTTGCAATTGCCAAGCTTGCTGTTCGGCTTCTTGTTGCTTTCTGAGTGCTTCTTCTTTGTTGTGGGTAGCCCATAGGTCGCCTGCTAGTAAACATATGGCAAAGGATAGTATTGAGGCTGTTAAAATCAACCTTATATCAAAGGTGTTTTCTTTACCTATAAAGCTTAAAGGTTTTATTTGATAGCTGATTTTGTTTGCTGGATCCTGCTTGTTATGCTTGCTAATCTTATATAGTTTATAAGCTAAAAATAGAGAGATTATTAAAGCGATACCTGCAAGAAGATATGAGGCTTCTAGGAATAAAAATAAAGCTAAGCAAAAAAGTAAAAAGTATTTTATGTATTTCCACATTAATATTTCCTCCTGGTTATAGTGTTACTGAGTATTGGACTACTTTTCCCATAATTTTTATATTGTCTTCTATATTAAAAATTGTGTCGTAGTAGTTTGGATTAGTTGATGATGGTCTAAAGATTAATTTATCGCCATCCCTGTAAAAAAACTTGACTGCATATTCGCTATCTTCTGTAGAGTATACGACTATATCTCCATTTTTTAGGTCGTGGATTGATTCATATTCCAAAATACCTATAATTGAATCATTTGGTATTATCTTGTTCATAGATTCGCCATTTACTTTCATAAAATATAATTTGTTATTTCCTGCGTAACTTCCCATCAA
Organism: uncultured Anaerococcus sp.; assembly: GCF_963512375.1. Classification (NCBI taxonomy): domain Bacteria; kingdom Bacillati; phylum Bacillota; class Tissierellia; order Tissierellales; family Peptoniphilaceae; genus Anaerococcus; species uncultured Anaerococcus sp. The sequence continues at coordinate 7,216 of NZ_CAUPMI010000029.1, read as the reverse complement.
TTCATCTGGCACTTGGATTTGTGGTAAATTTTTCATGCCACTTATAGTTGTAGGTTTGCCTGCTGATACATAGTTATCTATATAAGGGTAGGTATGGGCTGATACTGCTTGAGCTATAAATTCGGCAGTTTCTCTAGGCTCTCCAGTTAATTCAGAAATGGATATATTGTATATTTCTGATAATTCTTTTAATTTAGAGTATGGAGGGGTATTTCTACCTTGTTCATACATACCATAGGCGGATGTGGTGATTTTTAATTTTGGAGCGATTGTTTCCTGAGTATATCCGTTTAATTTCCTGTAATATTTTAGGTTTTCAGTGAGTTTTGTCATTTAATTAACCCTCCTTTTACTAGTATTTTACCATTTTAAATAGTATAATACCACTACTTAAAATGGTATTTCAGAATAAAACTATTTAAAATATTAAAAAAATAGTTGACAAATACCATTTTAAATGGTAATATATTATTAGATACAGAAATGAGGTGGTTAATATAAATAATAAGATTAAATATTACAGGAATTTAAAAAAAGTTAGTCAAGCGGAATTAGCAGAGGCGACAGGGCTTGCACAGCAAACAGTTTCTAGAGTTGAAAAACTTGGAACTACTAATTTAATTACAGCGAGAAAAATTGCTAATTATTTTGGTGTAGGAATTGATGATATTTTTTTAAATAAAAATACCATTAAAAATGTTAAAAAACAGGGAAAAAATAAATAAAGAACATTTAAAATGTTTTTGGAGGTGCTTATAGGTGGAGAAAAGATTAGTTAAGAAAGAAGGAGTTAAGGAAGCGGCAAAGATACTTGGAGTTACTGAGCAGGCGATTGTTTGCGGGCTTAAGGCTGATAAGTATAGCTTCGGGGCTACTTTCTTGGGAAAAGGGAGCGAAGATATGATTTATGTTGATATGTTTAGTTTGAAATTAGTGGAGGATGGAAAGATTTCACCTTTTAAGGGTGGATGGGTTTTATAGGAGGAATTATGCAAGATGTAGTTATAAAGATACCTAGCAGGAAAAAAAGAAGCGAGCTTATCAGAAAGGGAGCTAAAGGCACTTACGAAAAAATCATGTTAAGGGAGCTTGAAAGTGTTGTAAGTAGGAGGCTTACAGAAAAAGCAATGATTAGCCTAATTGGACTTATGTGGGTGATGGTAGCGATGTATGGAAAGACTGAGCTATGTGCAATATTTGGTTTACCACTTGCAGTTATGACCCTAGCGGTTGGGATTTGGCTAGTATGAAGATTAAAGACCAGCAAAGATATTTTGATGATTTGCAAAAAAGAAGTTTAGAAAGCTTGGTTTTTATGGAAAGCAAGATTGAAAGGAGCGAGGATAGCGAAGATAAAGATGATAAATTAGCCCTTATAAGGGTGGCTATAGAGGGTAAGCGAAAGATTAAAAATCAATTAAGAGTTTAGGAGAAATTATGAAGATTAAGTATACAAGGACTATCACCAAGGAATGTGAGATTGAGATTGATGTAGAAAGCTTTTGTAATAACTTTGACAGCGACCCTAACTGGGTAATAGAAAGGCTTGACAAGGCAATTGATGAAGATGGTGTTATAGATTATGAAATTGAAGATGTAGAGACTGAAATGAATTATAAAGAAAGCAATTATTTAGAAGAACTTGAATCAGAAAGAGCTGAAGAAGATTGCAGGCTTATAATGCAAAGCTATTGGAACGACATTTATAGGGGGATTGCTCAATGAAAATTTATTATGACAGACTTCATAAAGAGTGTGCGACTTTAGAGGTAGATGAGGAGATTTTAATAAATAAATATCAGAGGAATTTAAGAAAATATATAGAAGATCATGATAGACTCATAAAATCCAAACTATGCGGACTAGATGAAAAAAGCATAGATGGCGGTTACTGGACTAGAGAAGATGGAGTTTTAATGCAAGGGGATAGGGTGATATTTTGAAATTATACGAAATAACTGAGGCTTATGTTAGCCTAGAAGAAAATTATGATGGTGAAAATCTTAAAGAAATGCTTGATAGCATTAAGGATGAATTTAACTTAAAGGCTGAAAATATCGTGAAGGTTATAAAAAATATCGATGGAGATATAGAAGCTTTAAGGTGTGAAGAAAAGAGGCTGGCAGATAAAAGAAGGAGTTTAGAAAAGCAAAAAGAGGATTTAAAAGAACATCTATTTTACAATATGCAAGCTACACATAGCAAAAAAATTAAAGCTGGCATCTTTGATATAAATATCCAAAAAAATCCTCAATCAATAAAAATTACTGATGAAGCTATTATACCTGAAAAATATAAGATTGCTTCTTATAAATTAGATAAAAAGCAATTAAAAGATGATATAAAAAATGGCCTTGAAATAGAGGGGGCTGAGTTAGTACAGACAGAAGGGATTAGGATTAGATGAAAGATTTTAGATTATTAAATCCTGATGAAATAGAAGTAAGAGTAAGCCATACTTCTAAAGATTACAAAAAAGCTATGTTGCTTTTATATAAGGATGCCAGATGTGATATGAAAATTCTTGATGAAACTCTAGGCATAACAGGATGGCAAAGAAGCCATGAGGTTATAAATGGCCAGCTATTCTGCAACGTGTCTATTTATGATGAAGATAAAAAACAATGGATTACAAAACAAGATGTTGGCGTCGAAAGTTTTTCAGAAGCTGAAAAGGGTAGAGCGAGCGACGCTTTTAAAAGAGCTTGCTTCAATATAGGTATAGGGCGTGAGCTTTATACCGCTCCTACTATATGGGTTGAAGATATATCAGGTCAAAACACTAAAGACGCTTGGAAGTGGAAAACATATCGAGTCAAGGAAGTCGGTTATGATGAAAATAGAAAAATCGATAGCCTAGTTATAGAAGAATATTATAAGTTTAAATGGCAAGAAGTGTTTAGATTTCTCAAGAAAGGTTATACAAAAACGAATTCGAGTTATAGAAAAAATAACAACTTAGATAAAAACCAGGCTAGATATAAACAAGATAATAAGCAGGAAGTTATGCATATGTTTGACATAGCTGAGGAAGTAGGTATCAAGCCAGCTGAGATAGCTGAAAAGATGATGGTTGATTTTAAGAAGAGTAAGACAGCAGACTTAACAAGTGATGAAATTAAACAATTAGTAGCTTGGATTAGTCAGATAAGCTTTGAAGAAACTAATTAAGGAGATAGCATGGAAGTTATTAAAAGAGGTATTACTCCTGATTGTATAGATATACAGGTAGAAGATTGGAGTGTGAGTTATTCACATATTTACGACAAAAAAGACGTGCTAGCAGCCTATCCTGATGATGTGAGAGGGGTTTATCCTAGAATAAGAATTGCTTTTCAATTTGATAATTCTGATGAAGCGGCTAAAGCTTTTGAAAGCCTAGCTAGTGGTGATAAGAAGATAGTTGATTTTGAAAAGTATTGCACAAATAGCGAGATTGATTATGTCAAAAAATACTTTGATTATATGAGGAAGTGAGTATAGATGGCAGCTTATAGTTATTTAATCAATAGACTTAAAAATTCTAAAATTATAAATATAAGAAAGATGGCACCTACTAGGTTTTTTATAGATATAGAGCCTTTAAGGGGTGATAAGGAGTTTTGTATCGAAGTTAGTTTTTGTGAGGCTAGCGGATTAAATCCCTTGCCTAAATTATGGTACATGCACGGTTATATGGACAAAGTTTTAAATAGATATATATGTATAGAGACTTACTGCACTGATAAAGATGGACGTTGTACAGGAAGTTACAATCCTCAGTCGATAGGAATACACAAGATTAATTTTGATTATATGTTCGAAAGCACTGAAGAAAATCTAAATAAATTAATTGATAAGTGTGTGAGTATGTACGAAAGAAACGAGGTGAGGCTGGTTGAATGAAAGACCTAGTTATTTTAGTATTCTTACAGCTGACGTTAGATATGATGAGAGATTAAAAGCTAACGAAAAGATTATGTATTCTGAAATTACTGCCCTTTCTAATAAATATGGATATTGTTCAGCTAGTAATACTTATTTTGCTAAGCTATACAAAGTCCATAAAGACACTATTTCAGATTGGATTAATAATCTAAAAAAGTACGGATATATAAAGGTTGTTTTTGAGTGTAAAGATGGGACTAAACAGATAAATAAGAGAAAAATATACATTAATAATTCTTATATAAATAGGGACTTAGACCCTATAGGTGAAAACGCCTATACCCTATCGGTGAAAACACCTATACCCTATAGGGAAAATCACCGATACCCTATAGGTGAAAACGCCTATACCCTATCGGTGAAAACACCTATACCCTATAGGGAAAATCACCGATACCCTATAGGTGAAATCACCGAGGAGAATAATACAAGTATTAATAATACAAGATGTAATAATAATCATGATGACGCTGACTGGAAACAATTAATTATAAGCGAGTGGAATTCTTTAGATAAAAACATACCTAAATTACAAGCCCTTAATCCTAATACTAATAGATATAGCATGATACAAGCTAGAATTAATCAATACGGATTGGAAAAGGTAGTTGAAGCTATTAGGTCTATAGATGATAGTGAGTTTTTAAAAGGATATAAGAGCGATTTTAGAGTGACTTTTGATTGGTTTATCAAGCCTAATAATTTTGTAAAGGTTATGGAAGGAAATTATATAGACAAAAAAATTAATCAGGATAGATACCAAGAAAAAGAGATAAGTATTGCAGAAAAAGCAAGGATTAGAAGATTAGAAAGAATGAACGGGAGATGAAAAAATGAAGATAGATTTTACTGAACAAGAATTGGAATTCTTAGTTGCCATACTTGGTCAAACAATGGAGGCGATAAATGAGACAAGCGAAGAGGAAAAAAATAAAGAGTTTAAGAAAATAGGGATGACTGCAGCGGGAGTATCGTTGAAGGTTTTATCTGCTTATCACGAGTTAAAACTAAAAGGTGAAGAGGTTATGGATGCAGAAATTTTATGAACATCCTGAAAATATCACCCATGATAAAGCTGACGCACCTATAAAGTATTACTTTAGCAAGTACGAGGAAACTTATGATGGTGATTCTATCATGATTAATGGCAGATTAAGAGATAGGTTTACGAAGCTAACTGATAAGGAGCTTTGGATTATATGTTTTGGAGGCCTCAGGCTTGATAGGTTTGAGGTCAAGAAAAGAGGATTAAGAGTAGAGATTATAGCTAAAATGAGAGATTTAGAAGAAGTTAGAAAAGATATTAGAGAAGATAAGAAGAAAGGGATTAGGATATGAAAATTGATTTTAATAAAGAGGAGCTGGCGGTCTTGTCGGCTCTAGCCTATGATGCTACGAAAAAAGCGATGGTAACTGTACTAGAAAATCCAAGGGTTGTGACTGAGTCAGATTTTTATTTGAGTCTAGCGACTATAAACTTTAAATTAAGGAATGCTGTAGAGGATATGAAGGAGAGTGTTGATGAATAAGGTTATTTTAATCGGGAGATTGACCAAGGATCCTGAACTAAGATATACACAGTCTAATCAAGCGGTTTGCACCTTTACCCTAGCCCTTGACAGGAAGATGAGCAGGGACAAGAGAGAGGAGGCGGAGGCTAATAACAGGCCTACCGCTGACTTCCCTAGGGTTATTGTCTGGGGCAAGATGGGTGAGAATGCTTCTAGGTACTTATTTAAGGGCAGTCAATGTGCCGTTGACGGAAGAATTCAAACGGGAAGCTACCAAGATATGGAGACGGGGAAGACAATTTACACTACAGACATAGTCGCTGATAGTGTCGAATACCTATCTAATTCAACTCAGAACGAGAGAAAAGACTCTGGGGGTACGAATACCTATCATGGCAATAATAATCAATCTGAGGGCTTTTTTGAGGATGATTTTAGCGAGATTCAAGACGATGGTCGAATCCCATTCTGATAATAGGAGGATGTATGAATTTAGTTGTTAGCTTTGTTAGTGGTAGGGAAAAGTTGTTTAAAGTTGATGATTATTATTTTGATGAAGATGCAGGTTATCTAAAACTATATTCAGGAAACGTTGAAATAGGGATGATTGCTATTAATCATATTATTTATTGGTTTGTGGAGGATTAGGATGGCTAGTGATTATAAAGATAAGCTTAATAAATTGTTGATTAAAGTTTTAGATTTCGATAAGCTAACAGATTTGGAGCTTGACCAGTTATACTCATATGTAGTTTATGATGAGTATCCAGCAAGAAAAGAGTCTTGTTTTCTTGAGATTATTGATAACGAAAGAGTAAAAAGAGGACTTGTAAAAAGAGTACTTCTTGATTGAGTCCTAAAGAAAGGTGATGTATGAAGTTAGTCTTATATGGAAACCCTGCGACGAAAAAGAACAATATGCAGATTTTTAAAAACTCTAGGACTGGGCAACCTTTTTTGACTCAGTCCAAGAGATACAAGGATTATGCGAAAGATTGCGGAAGACAAATTACTGGGAAGTATAAAAAGGCTATTGATTACCCTATAAATTTAAAATGCGTTTATTATCGTAAAACTAAGCACCGTGTGGATCTCACGAACCTGCTTGCAGCGACTTGTGATATTCTCACGGACTATGGGGTGATTGCTGATGATAATTATAAGATTGTGGTTTCTCATGATGGGTCTAGGGTGGATTTTGATAAAAGCAATCCTAGGGTTGAGATTGAGATTCAAGAGTTGAGTAAAACCGAGAAAAGTTGAGAAAAGTCGAGTAGAATTATAAGAATTTTACTAAAATGTTGAAATATAGGGCTTTTGTAAGAGTTGAGTAACCAACATAAAAGTTGAGTAAGAGTTGAGTAGAACGGAGTAGGGGTTGAGTAGATGACATTAGATGAACTTAAAAGAGAATTTGCTGAGATTGATGAAAATTTAAGGGCTAAACTTTATGATGATGGGTGGATGGATATTAATTTCTTAATAAAAAGAAAACCTGTATTAATTGCTTCGATAGAGGTTAATTCTCCAGCCTGGATTCAAATCCATAGCGACACAGATATAGAGCCTGAAATATACTTTAAAGCGGTTAATGCTTTTATGAAGTTTGCGAATACAAAACCTGAAGAAAGAGGTATTTAAGGTGAAGATTAAAGAATTACTTAAAGAATTAGAATATTTTGATCCTGATGATGAGCTAGATGTTTTTGCTTATGACAAGGAAAAGGATATTGAGTATGAGTGCCAGATAAATATGGTTGAGGGGGACATTATCCCAA
>NZ_CAUPMI010000028.1:0-27444 GCF_963512375.1 uncultured Anaerococcus sp. | reverse complement strand
AAATTACTTTCTTTCTTACACTATTTATGGTACTAAAAAGACCTACCCCAGCACAGGTAGGTTTTACGTTATACATAAGAGTTAAGAGTTTCCTCTTTTCTATATATTTTTGTACTGTAGCCAATCGGCATAAACTTTTTTCTAGATTTTGATATACCACTACATCAGTAGTTTTTTTATTTACTAAAATTATACTTCTTTTCGTGTACTTTTTATCCTACACTCTTATCCAAGGAGTAGTATCCCCATACAATCTCCTATAAGCTACATATCTCCTTTGACCACTATAAGATATATAAGAAAGCCACCTATATCCATCACCCTCATATACAGAATCATAGTTTATCCTGTCACCTTTTCCATACTGAGCGACAACTGCTGCACTTGTAGATGGAGCACTTCTTACATTGCAAACTGCTTGAGTAATCCCATACCAATGTTCAGTCTTTATAAATTTGCCTTGGATAGGTCTAGAGGGTTGAGCATTTAAAGTTTTTACAGGAGTATTATCTCCAGTATACCTTAGCACACATGTCCATGGGTAATTTTTATAACATGATACACATATCTCTCTGCCAGTTTGATCTCCCTTTCTTCTTCCTATTATGCCACCTACTTCATCTATTTTAGCTCCAACCATTTTGCCGTTACCAATATAGATTTCTGTATGCCTTCTTGGATTTAGCAATATATCTCCACGCTTAAGACCTGCTCCAGTCCTTAAATTAACTGAGTTGGTAACATCTATAAATCCATGCTTAAGGAACACACTATACATATTACCAGTATAAGTTGCTCCGCCTGTTTTAACAGGAATACCTGCCCTTTCTAAGACAGAAATCACTAATCCTGAGCAATCATAATCAATTGGTCCCCACCTGTCTATTTGACTGTATCCATGTCTGTTATCATTAGCAATTCTTATAGCTTCTTGTACAAATTGTTCTATCTTTGTCATAATTTCTCCTTTTAAGCATAAAAATAGACTAGCCTTAGCTAATCTTTATTAATTGTTATATTCTCATCATCAGATACATCTATCTTTATTTTTCCATCATTTTTAATTTGCACTAAATCATTATCTTTCATTTGCTTAAAAAACTGTCTAAACTTTTCTGGATAAGGTACTCCTATAATATCCAGGTTCTCTAATAAAGATAAGCCATATGATCCTATAAATCCTAGGCATACGAAGTAACTTATAAAAACATAATCAAGTGCCCTTGCATAGACTCCTATTACTGTCATTAGCATTAAAACTAACCCGTGTTTAAGCCATCCATTTGTAGATATTTTTGAGTCAAAGCTCTTAGTCTTGAAAGCTTTTACATATCCTGCAATTATATCAAAAACTATTAGCCATAGTAGGCAATGATAAAGGGGACTAGTAATTAAGTCCCCTATTTGTTTATGCAATAATTCTATTGTTATTTTTACCATTAATTCTCCTTACTCCATTCTTCAATTTGCTTTAGTATCTCTGCCTTATCATTTTCTGTAAGCTTTGGATACTCATCTAGTAAATCTTTATAAGTTTTTTTCTCTTCTTCACTTCTTCTTATGATAGTCCTGGCGAATATCCTTACTGCAAATCCTAACATTATATACCTCCCATTAACATAGTGATAGCTGACTCAATGTCTGTTAATCTATCATTGCTTAGATTTTTAGCTTGATCTACATTATCTTTAAACATTTCTAAGTATTCATCCTTACTCATCTGCACCTCATCATAAATATAAAGGTCAGACTTTTTTTCTTTGTCTTCGTTATTTTTATCTTCATAAGGTCTAATATTAGTATGGATATAAACAGTATCCTTACCGATAACAAGTTCTTTGCTTGCCTCCTTAGACCCGACTACATCTTTTAATTTTATCATCTATACCTCCTGTGAGTGTTTTGGTATTGACTACTAAAGGAACATCAAGCGAGCACTGATAGTCGAGTTGGAACTAGACGCGTCATTACTCGCATAGAGATTGAAAGCACCCCCGTCAGAATAAGCACTATAGCTACCACCTACAAAGGCAAATGCACTAATATATCCATAAACAACTTGTTCATCACAATAATAAGTACTACTTGAGCCACCACTAGCTTTTATTAAAAAACCCAATTCGCTTGTTCCTTGAACTTTTGTAGGAAATCCACTTACAAATCCTCTAAATCCAATGTTATATGACGAATAACCTGAACCGCTATCATTGAAATTATCGGTACCAATTAAGACATTAGAACTTCCACCGCTTTGCCAACCGTCACACCATTGTGATTTAGTCCCAAAAAAGTCTTCAATCCATTGGAATCTCACCTGGTCGGTGCCATTTGTTGTTCCAAAATCAACACCATTACCATTGGTTCCACCAGTCACTTGACCACGATTATATTCGCCAGTATTACCCTCACCTAGAGCTTTCTGTGAATCAAGATTCCCATATTTTAGCACATACATTGCTTGCAAGAAAGTCCATTGATAAAAAGCCAATTGTTCATATCCCGCCCCATTTGCCTGTGCAATAGTTCTGAATTCACCTATAGTTTTATTTCCTATAGAAAGTTTTCCAGTAATTGACCTTAGCTTACCACTTTTTTCACTGCCTAAATAAGCACCCAGGTAAAAAGCATCTCTTGGACTATCACCCCTAGAGTGTGCATAATACTTAAAATCAGGGTCATTAGGAGAATCTGTCATTGATACATAAACTTTTTCTCCTACAGTCTTTATCCTAAGACCCTTTCTTGGGAAACGTACCATAACATCCCCATCTTCAGGCTTTAGACCATTAAGTTCACTATCCTCTAATTCCCTAACTTCTTTACCATCTTTGAACAATACCAATTGACTTTGAAAGAAATCATCCCATTCAGGACTACCCTTTTCCATCATCTTTGCGTCATCTTCATAAGTGATACAGGTGAGTGGATTAGAATCGGATTGGTCAATAACAGCTGTCATAACCTTAGGTGGAAACAATTTATCATGTAGTTTTTGTACACTGCCAGCAAGAATCTTCCCCTGTTCAGCCGACAAAGCCTTATCCTTGCCACCACTTGTCAAGTCATCAACCACATCAACTTGTAAGGATTTCTTTTGTTCTTCTGTCAAATCATCAAATTTAACAGTCCCGTCTTGACCTTTCTTAACAATAGCTTTCTTACCATCTGTAAAAGTTATTTCCGTATTACCATCATCCAAAATCCTTGTAGATGACACATTTACACTCTTACCATCTTCAACAATCATAGTCTTACCGTCTGTAAACCTAACAGTATTTGTAGTGCCAGACTTAGTCACACTCGCTATATTCACAGAATTACCATAATCACCCTTTGGACCTATCTTTCCCCTTTGTACAGTCACATCAGGACTGTTATTATTAAAGCTTATAATCGTATTGCCATTAGAGTCATACCTGCTTGATACAACCTTGCTATCATCTCCTTTTTTGATAACAGCAGTCTTACCATCTGTAAACTTGATTTCAGTGTTTCCATCACTCAAAATCCTGTAAGATTCAACAAAAACACCCTTACCATCTTCTACAGCCAAGGTCTTTCCATCTGTAAATGTAACCTTGTTTGTACTTCCCGACTTAGTCACACTAGCAACCCTTACAGAGTCCCCAGGTCTACCTTGTTGACCTTTAATCTTTTCCGCATTTTCAAGCACAGCAAGTCTTATAGCTTCATTGGCAATATTTTTCGCAGTAGCCACAGCCACAACAGCAGACCCATTATCAATATAAGATTCATAGCCCTCATTAACTCTGACATATGCTTCCCCATCAGATGGAAAGATGTGGCCATCAACTTCTATATCAAGCGTATATAAACCTAGCCCCAAAGCTTCACTAATTGTAAAACTTACTTTATTTTTTTCAACTACACCAGTTTTACTCCATTTAGTTTTTCTATGCTTATTATAAAGCTTGATTGTAGCAGTTTTGCCATCTAAACCTAGATGACTCATTATATCTGAGCCATCATTATAGCCTAGTTCATATTCAAGTACAGACTTACAGTCTCCTTGTTTAATATTAACCCCACCTTTAACTTGCGACAAATTAAGAGTATTTAACTTGTTAGCCATAAAAACTCCTTTCTTTTAAATTAAAAAGAGCGTATCAAACCGCCCTTATTGTTTTATTTGTTTTCTATTTCTTTGATACTTGTTTCAATCTCCAGGATTTTAAAGGTATCTTCTCTTTTCAAGATTCTGGCTAGAGCTTCTTGCCCTTGGACAATCTCTCTAGCCTCATCTATAGACCCTAACCTTGTAGAATTTTCAATTGTACTAAAAAATGAAAGGTTCCCATTATATGGATCCATATATGCGAATCCTTCTTCACTTTCCTGACTAACTCTAGCTACTATAAATTCTTTCTTATTCATCTCTAGTTTCATCTCCTAGCTCCTTTTCTTCCTCATAAGAAATCTCGTTTTTATCCAGGATATTCTTAAGTCTTTCTATTTCTTTTTCATCTTCAGCTATTCTTTTATTAGCTTCTTCTAATTGAGTTTCTAGATAAAAGCTATCATAGATTTTTTGACTTGTTAAGTTTACATATTTTTGTATTATTTGTTCGTTCATTTGTATTCCTCAATATCCTATATATATTCTTTTTACTTTGTCAATTCGGTTATCTCTAATGACTAAACAGGAAGGTTCGTCATATATGCTAAATCGTCCGATTTCAATGTGACTTACATTAATAGATTGAAAATTAACATCGTTTGTATCGAAAGCTACTCTTCCTTTAAATTGAGTTCCGCTGCTATCGATTTTAATAGAGTGCCTTTTACTATAAGATTGATTTGAGTCGTATCTAAGATAAATGGACTCATCACTAACTATTTCTACCCCATCAACACCCAGTATATATCCTTGTTGAAAAATACCTCTATAAAAGTTAATGCTGCCATTCCTAGCCTGAACTGTAGTCCTATAATATTTATCTCCTGCAAAAGAATACCTCTCTCCTTTTGATTCGAAAGTCCCACTAATGTCTACATCACTATTGAAATTAACTTGTTTGGCATCAAAAGTAAATTTACTAGCTTCCTGCTTAAATATTGACTGGGCTTGGCCGTTTGTAACCTTTGTAGATAGCTCACTAGCTGTCTGTGATAGCCTACTAGACAGGTTAGATATCTGACTATTGACCCCACTGATTTTAGAGCTTACCTCGCTTGATATCATGCTAGATGTCTGAGTTTTTGTGGAGTAGTTTCTCTCAATATAAGACTTTACATCCCTATCCCCACTATCAATTAAATTCTTAACACTAGATATTTCACTAGCTATTTTATTATTAGTTTGCGTGCTAGTAGAATAATTTCTCTCAATGTAGGATTTTATATCCTTATCCCCACTAGCAATAATTGCCTTTACACTAGATATCTCACCTTTAATCAAGTCAGCAGTCTGTGTTTTAGTAGAGTAATTATCCTGTACATAGGTCTTAAGCTTGCTAGATTCGTTAGTTAGCAAGTTATTTACCTGGTTTTTGGTAGAGTAGTTACTATCTACATAAGATTTTAAGTTTCCAGTCTTACTATCCACGTCATTTCTTACCGCTGTAATTTGATTTGATACCGATTGACTTATAGAACTTTCTGTCTGTTTAATCTGACTAGATAGATTTGCGATTCCTGTAACATTCCCACTGATACGCTTGTTAACATCTTTAAAATTAACTTCAACATTGGTTGATAAATCTTTAATCTTGGTATTTATTGATGACTCAAACTTCCCTTGGCCGACCTTAAAATCCTGTCTAACGGTTTCAATCTCACCTGTAATATTTGATAATTTAGTTTCAACCTTACTTCCAAGCTCTTTAATTTTATTATCGGTTTCTCCACTAGCTTCTTTAATTTTTGTATCTACAGAGCTAGACAGACCAGTAAATCTATCATCAACCGACCCAGACAAACCTGATAACTTATTATCTAGATTCACGATATCGGTATTAAAATTATTTACACTATCGTTTATCTTCTCATTAATCTCGCTAATTTGATAGTTATTAGACAGGTCAATATCAACATTCCTCAAATATAAGGTAGACCCATCCCAATACATGGTATACTTATCAACCGAATCACCGATAAGAAAAGTGCCATCATCAAGATTCCACCTGACTTTACCGCCTCTAATCATGCCAGCGATTATAAGGTCAGCTACAAAGCCATCACCAGTGCCAAAGGTCTTAAAATCCCAATCGCCATTAGATTTTTTAGAGTTAGCAATCGCCATAGTCCCAGCACCGACATATATAACCTTGCTAGGATTATCATCTATATCCCTATCAAAGCTATAATAGCCTGCTGGCAAGCCATATTCATTGCCCTTTTTAAGCTCGTAATTGTAGCCATCCTGATTAAACATTGCCTCAGTCATAGCCTTTGTAACCCTATTTCTAAATGATAGGGTCATATCTCTTTGCTTGCTTTTAAGGGCTTCAATGTCAACCTTTAAAGACTTTTCTCTATCCAGCTGACTTTTTACAATCTTATCGCCAAATTCTACCTCGACATTCTTTGTTATCAGATTTCTTCTGACCTTAAAAATCCTGGTCATATAGTAGATACCTAGGTCTTTTCTTATAATCCTAACTATATCACCTACACTAGTCCTAGACTCTTTAAAAACCTTGCTTTTAAACTGCACTAGAGGCCTTGAGATGTTGACAAGAAAGTCATATCCAGCCTTGATTAAGTCTTCAGGCTTTTCTATATCTTCAAAGACTTGCACCTTGGTTCTTGGCGTCCCGTCTGAGAAGCCAAACTTCTTTGTAGCCTCCTTAAGCTCCAGATATTCTTGTCCTAGGGGCTTATCTATAGGGTCTCCCTTGCTTCTAGACCAGACTACCTCGTCAATTCTTATTCTTCTACCAAAAGTATCTTTGCTTTTTCCGTCTTCATCAAACTTTTCTTCGCCTCTACCTCTAGGGATAATCCTTGTATAGATTTCAGACTTATCAATCTCAGCCACTACTTCAAGGGCATTAGACCCATAGACGAACCTTTCGCCTGTGTCCTCGCCCCTGTTAGCTACTAATCTGACATATCTTCCCGATATTTTAGATCCGTCAAATGTAAGGTAAAAGTCTAAATCTAAACCCCAAGCATTAATCACCTTGGATAGAGCTTCAAGCCTACTTGAGTCATAAAAGTTAGTAGTTAGTAGGTCACTATCATCACAAATCCCTACCTTCCACCTAGAGCCTTGTAAAACTACCTCTAAAGCTGCACTAGCTTTGACTTGCTTTAATCTTCTATCCCTTATATATCCATAGGATTTTAATTCATCAAAAAGAATATGGATAGCCTGATAAGATACGTAAGTATCTTCACTAGTGGAAGATAGGACCTTATACATTTGGATTCTGTTAGGATTTTCCATGTCTTTATGGGCTACAAACTCGACATCATCCATCAAGTCTATATCCTTAACAAAAACACCAAACTCTAAAATCATCAAGGAGTTTAAAGACTCAGTTTGTATAGGTGATACAAGGCTATCAGAGTTAATTTCCCTTAATAAATTTTCTTTTTTATCAAAACAATATAGCATTTAAAAACTCCTAAACCTGTACTCAATTTCATAATCACACTCAGTATTAAGGCTTATAACTTCCTCGCTTTGAGCGTTAAAGTCTTCCTTATCACTTATAAGATTAAGGGCAGTCATGCCATTTAGACCATTGATTTTTACATCCTTATCAGGGGCAAAGTTAATTACATTTCCTGTTTTGAAGTTATAATCTAAAATCACTCTCAATTCCTGATTGTAATTAACCATCATAATTTTATCAGTAGCCCTCTTAGGTATTAGCTTTATATTTAAAATCTCGATTACATCGCTAGTCTTAGGCATCTGAATTTTACTTCCAGTACCCTTTATAGTCTTACTTTGCTTGCTATACTTCATAGGGTCGACACAAACTATCTTAAAGCTTGATTTGTAAGTGTTTGAGTCTTCTGTAACTTTCCCCATTTCAGTAAGTGTACCCACATAGTAATAGAGAGGGTCGTCAGTCCAAGCCCACTTGCTTTCTTCCTCCAGCAAATTTTTAGTAAGCCAAGTAAGATACTTTCTAAAAAGCTCATTATTGGGAGCAGTAAGCAAAAACTCCACTTCAATTATCACGTTTTGGACTGTAGAAGATATAAATTTATTAGCCTGTAAATTAGCCTTATTTGCCCTAGTCGCCTTGCTTCCAGCATTATTTTTAGAGCTATATTGCAAGGTTTCTATATCCCTTGCAATTATAGACCTGCCAGAAACATTAAGAGTCCTAAAGCCATCTAGATATTTATCTAGATTAGTTCCGTTTACTATAGTTTGGATAGAGGCATAACTTTTAAAAGCTGCCTCATTTGTATCAACAAACTTATATGTCAAAGTTAGCCTCCAATCTTAAATCCTTTCCTTGTTCTTGGGTTATATCCCTCGACATAGCCCTAAATTCGTTCCTACCCATCTTTAAGTTAAGCACTATAGGAATAGCCTGCCTGCTTGAATTAATTCCCATATATCTTGAATTAAAGCCAGTATTCACGCCTTGTATGCTATCACTCAATCCATCTACAGCCGAATTGACATATCTTTTAGACTTTTCAAGCCCGATTGCCAATCCCTCACCTGCATAAGATCCTAGACTCATCATAACCCTAGATGGAGAATGAATATTCAAAGCTCCTTGAATTCTAGAAGCAACGTTATTAGCTATGCCACTTGCCATGCTATAAATCGTATTTTGGGTAGCTGCTAAACCGTTATTAAAGCCTATACCAGCGTTATAACCTAGCGTATACATGCTATTTTCTAGCCCTTTAAAAGAATCAACAACACCGTCTGCAATCCTAGAGCTTGCACTTCTCATGCTATTTCCTGCCTGAACAAAAGCGTTGGCCATACTATTAGCCCCTTGATTAGTAGCAGATATAATCCCATTCCACATGCTAACAGCCTGTGATTTTATCCTGCTTGAGTGGTCAATATATATCCTATTTGTCTTATTAAGGGTAATGTTAAAAGTGCTGTAATACCTATTTAAAGAGTTATTAGCCACACTTATAAAGTTATTCCACATAGTCCTAGTCATGCTTGTAAGCCTGTTAAAAGACTGGGTAAAGGATGAATTTAGCCTGCTATTCATGTTATTTATGCTAGCAATTATCCTGCTTACCCCTTGATTAACAGTGTTAGCTATGCTATTAAAAGACCTGTTGAAGTTAGCCCCTAGCTTGTCTAAACCGCTATTTGCATTAGAGTTTATCCTACTTAAGCTCGCATTGATATTGTTAGTGATGTTATTAAAGGACTTGCTAACCGCTAGATCCATATTATTTGCAGACCTACTCATGTTTCTAGATAAGTTTTCATACTCCCTAGCAGTCGCATTGCTCATCTTACCAACATCAGCAGGTAATCTTCCCGACAATTCACTTGAAGACCTTTTGACATCATCGACACCCCTACCATATTTGGAGGACATATCGCTTTGAATACCAGAAAACTTCTTAGTCACATCGCTACTTATATCACCAGTAGCAGATAAGACGCTCGTTTTCATATCAGCCGACTTGCCACTAATAGTTTTAGTCCAGTCTTCTACATTTTGGGTAGTTTTGCCTGTCATCGCCAAGATATCACCCATTGTTTGGGTTTTCATATCTCCAACATTACGTATAACATCATCTTTTCCTATGCCGATATTTTTTCCCATGATAAGGCTCATGTCAGCAGTTTTATTGTCAATATCAGTTATCAAGCTATCCATGGTTTGGTTGATATCTCTGCCAGTTTCATCAGCCTTTTCCTTACCAGGGCTAAAAATACTAGTGAAGAAAGTTTTTACGCCACTTACAAGTGAACCAGTTAGAATTTTAAGGGTTTCAAGGATTGCAGTAGCTAAAGCCTTTACGATTTTAGCCCCTGCCTCAAGGATTGCAGGTAAATTCCTGATTATTCCTTTTACGATTGCTACAGTAAACTCTACACCGCTTGATATAATCTGAGGAAGATTTTCATTTATTCCTTGTATAAAGGTGATTACGACTTTAGCTGTAGTCTCCATCATTCTTGGGAGGTTATCCAGTATCCCTACAATCATGTTTTGGAGTAACTGCAAGCCAAGTGATACTAACTTAGGTAGATTTTCCTTAACTCCACTTAAAAAAGATAAAACTACTCTAGTAGCCACCTCTAAAATTTTAGGTAGATTGTCAATAATTCCATCACCTAAATTTAAAACTACCTGCATACCTGCAACAGCTAATCTAGGTAAGTTATGGACTATACCCTCAAGCAAAGACCCTATAAGTTCTAAAGCACTTCCTATAAGTTTTCCTGAGTTTTTGCTCAAGCTTTCCGCAAAGGATGATACAACCTCGATTCCAGCTTCAAGCAATCTAGGCAAGTTATTTGCTATACCTTGGATTAAGGTATTAATTATAGTTAAAGCAGAATTAATTAAGGAGTCCATGTTCTTTGCTACACCTTGGGCTAAAGATACAAGGATATCAGCTCCAACCTGTATAATTGCCCCCAAATTAGCTGCTATAGCCTGTGCCAGATGACTTACCATCTCAGCACCTTTAGTTACTAAATCAGGAAGTCTACTTGTAATTCCATCTCCAAGCTTTGTAATTATTTCAGGACCCTTTACTCTTGCAGTTTCTATAAGTTTATCTATCTGCTCACCAAACTTGGAGTATAAAAGACCAAGACCAGCTATAGCAATCCCCACCACCGAAGCAGTAAAAAGGGACTTCATCGCCACATTTGCTATAGTCACGCCTGCACTTACAGCAGTCTCAAATCCTTTCATATTTGGAATGACAAAACTTGTAAAGCTAGCAAAAGCATTGCCGACTTGACTTAAAACGCCAATTATAGGGCTAAAAGTTTGCACAACCTTGCCCCCTACTACTAAAGCAGGACCAAGGGCAGCCACTAAAGCCCCAACCTTAAGGATTGTTTGCCCTATAGCTTCTTTAGTTTCATCTGTTAAGTCATTCCATTTACTAGCCAATTCATTAAGCTTAGTTACAAGCTCTGTTATTGTAGGAGATACTACCCTAAAAATATCTCTAGCTATATTTTTTATGGTATTACCTAACATTATAAGTTTTGCACTTAAGCCTTTCCAAGCATCAGCAGCTTCTTTAGCTAGGTTATTTCCATTCAAATATTCGTCGTTAGCTTGTGCAATTGCATCCGCTAAAAGCTCATGGTTTTGGGCTAAAGATTTTACGGCATTAGTCTCCCTTATTCCTCTGATTCCTAATTCGTCAAGAACTTGAGACATTTCACCGCCTGATTTTTGCAAGTCATCAAGACCTTTCATAAAGGCTTGAATAGCTATCATAGGATCCTTACGCCAAGCTGAAGAAAATTCTTCAGCACTCATGCCAGCAACTTGAGCCAGCTTGTTTAATTTTTTCTCACTCTCTACAGCAGCTACAACAGTAGACTTTAATTCTTTTTTAGTAATGCCTATTTTTTTAGCTATTGCATATAATGCCTCATTTGCCTCTTTACCGCCTTGGTCTATCATGTCATACAACTTATACATGTCATATTCAGCGTTATTAAGCTTTTTAAGCTTTTTGTTTAATTCATCAATTCTTCCTTGATTTCCAACTGCATAATCACCTATTTTTTTCATGATGGTAGACATAGCAGTACCGCCTGCCTCAGCATTAATACCAACAGAAGACATAGCAGTAGCAAGGGCTAAAACACCAGGGGTAGTAACACCAACTAGCCTTCCTGAAGCAGCTAGCCTCTTAGACATCTCCATAATTTCGCCCTCCGAAGTAGCGAAGTTATTTCCGAGCCTAACAACAGCATTTCCTACTTGTCTAATGTTTTTACCTACATCTAGACCCATGATATTTGCAAATCTAGCAAGGGATTTTGCTCCCTCCTCGCCTGCTAAGTTAGTAGCCGAACCCATCTCAGCCATAACCTGAGTAAATTCTAGCAAATCTTTCTTACCATGGATACCAAGCTGGCCAGCAGTTTCAGCTAATTGCAAAAGCTCAGTAGTAGATAAAGGGATTCTAGATGATATCTTAGATATCTCATTTCCAAAATCCTTAAGGTCTTTACCCGACATATCAGTAGTCTTGCCTACGCCGATTAGCCCTTTTTCAAATTCAGCAAAGTTTTTGCCAGCAGCGGTAAAAGCCACACCCAAAGGTACTGTAAGCCCTTTAGTCAAGCTAGAACCTAGCTTTTCAACTCCTGACCCTATATTTTTACTAATATCACCAACCTTTTTAGCTTGATTTTGCAGTTTTTCAACAGATTTTGTAGCCTTATCAAATTGGGCAGCAAATCCATAATCGACCGCCGAAAGGACAGCTTCAACTTTATAACTCATATTTCGCCCTCCTTCCTTTTAAATTCTCTAAGTCTAAGAGCAATCTGCCTTAATCTATCAAATTTTTCTTCATCTTCCTTTACGCCAAGAATCTTTTTCTCAGCCTCTTCATAATCAAAGATTTCTTTTACATCCTTGACTACATAGTAAGATTTTTTGCCTTTTTCCTCAGTCGCTTTTAAGGCTCTTTTTACAAACTCAAACTCAATAGCTTCTTTCTTTTCATCAATCTTTCTAAGAGCGTAAGCCTGCATTAAAAGCTTATATTCGACAAGTGTTAGCCTCTCTAAGCTCCTTAAATCTATATCAAGGTATCTAAGGCCATCCAAAAGCAAATCACGATAATATACAGGCTTTACTTCGCTTTTTCCTCTTCCTCCAAAGCTCCCTTTAGACCTTGATAAACTTGTAGGGCTTTCTTCTTGGTCGCTGGTTGCTCTATCAATTGAGATAAAAAATCATCACACAAAGCCCCCAAATCTTCATAATTATCTAAAAATTCTTCAATTTCTTTATCTGTAGGCTTCTTCTTACAGCTTGCAGTCGCTGCCTTAACTAAATCAGGCAGAATAAGCACATCCCCTGTATAAAGGGCAGATACCGCATTTTCAATACCTAATCTGATATCAATACCATTAGTATTTTTTGACCTATCTTTTGATATCTCAGCACAAAATTTTAGTCCAAAGTTAAGTTCATAATCAGTTCCGTTGATAGTTAAATTCATAATTGCTCCTTACTTAAAAAAATATAGGACACTTTAATTAGTGTCCTAGCCTTATCTACTTGTTCCTTCTGTATATGGGGTAACATCCCTAAATGTGTATAGTATTGCTTTCTTATCGCTGTCAGATATAGTCGCAAAGCCTTTTTGTGGTTTGCCATCTATCTTCATAGATGAAGAAATTTCAGCCAAATCTTCCACATTTGATGGAAGTTGCCATGAATCAAGCTTGCCTTGCATATAAAGGGCAGGATATTTCTCCCCTTGCTTTTCTCCAGCAAGGTTGATTTCCCATACTTCTAATACTTTTTGTTCATCTACAGACCTCATAAGCATTTCATTCACTTCATCTTGACTAGCTATAGCGGTTAGATCAAGCGAATACTCAACCCCACCATCAGAAGTAACAGGCCCATCCTTTGTTTTTGTAGAATCAACACTTCTTTCAGCTCCTAGTGTATGCTCAATTTGAAGGGCAAGTTTCGCAGCTGATTTTTTGCTAGCTTCATCTAAAAGCCTAAACATCAATATCTTATCTTTACCATAAATTGGCTTTATTATTGTTTCGTTCATTTTTACTCCTTAATAAAATTTATAATTAAAATCCATGACACCATGCCAAAGTGTTTGGTTCGTCGTATCATCGATTAAAATCCTAGTGTTACTTCCAAACATATAAAAAGAGTGCAGTTTTTCTAATTTTCCGCACTCTTCTCTAATTTTTTGACATATACTTTGACACTCACACCTAGACCTATCACTAGTCCAAACATGGATGAAAATTGATATCTCACCCACTGCAAAAGACTTTGTAGCCCTAGGCATTATCTGTGTCTCTCCTACAATCACAAAGGGGTATTTGCTTCCTTTTCTTGGCAAAGATTGGTAACAGTCATACCCCATTTTTTGTATCTTGCTAAAAATTAAATCATAAAGTTCCTGCTCCATATCACATCTTTTCCAAATCTTTTAAGAATCCATCTTTGACCGCATTCAAGGCAGGTTTTACAAAAGGTTCAGCTTCCATCTTCCTAGTACCAAACTCCACATAAGCTGCATATTCAGTATTAGGAGCTACAACAGCAGTTAGACCGCCATTTTCAATATCAAGCTCGATAGACCTTTTGGTCTCACCAGTCGAATATCCCTTAACAAAGATCACTCCAGGAGTCGCATTTTGCTTCATCTTTTTTTGCAATAAAGCCCCATGCTTCTTGACAGTCTTTCTGGCAAATTCAAGATTTTTGATAGTCTTAAGTTTTTTTACCAGCGTATCACCGCCATTAATCACAATCTTCATATCTCACCTACCATATAGCCTGTCTTAGTCCTAAAGATTTCTTTAGCTAAAACCTGATATCTTTTGCCATCAATCTCCACTTGGTCGTAATCCTTACCTAGACCCTTAATAACAAGGCTAATTGCCCCCACATCTATTTTAGATAGGAGTTCATTCTTAAGCTCCACACCTAAAGCCCTGTAAGAGCAGTATTTTTCATCTCGTATCTCGATAGGCTTCATCCCACCGATTTCAGGATCATACTCATCTCTTAGTGTCCTAATAAAAATAACTTTCTTGTCAAATCTCATAGGATTTTCACCTCCCACTTGCCAGAAAAAGAGCTTCTATTTTTAGCATAATTTAAACACTTTTCCAAAAGCTTATCTTCATACTTTGTATCGTAAGTTTCAGACCCAGCAGTTTTAGATTCTTTGCTCATGCCCTCAGAACCTATCTTGTTAAACCTGTAGATTACAAGCTCTATAAGCACATAATTAAGTTCATCAGGCACCTCTTCAAGGACTAGAAAAGGACTCATAACATCAAGCATTTTAGCCTTTTGCAAAGCCTCAACAGACATTATCAAGTCCCTATCTACATCCCCTATTAAATTTTCATAGGTCATGAGATTATCAATCATAATCCCACCTCCTTAACTTTTACGCTCCAGCTCCAGCAGGTGCTTTAATAGCGATTTTAAAGACCCCGTCAGTTCTTTCTGCAAAAAGCTTAAGAGCATACATTGCATAAGTAGAAACTGATATTCTATCCAGTCCAGCTTCTCTGGCAACACCTATAATTCCAGTTTTATCAGATACAAAACCAAATCCAGCCTTGGCAATCTCACCGCCAGCAACATTAGCATAAACTAGGTTTAAGTTTTCATGTGCAGTAGTGTAGATAGTTCCTTTTGGCACTAGAGAGGTAACAATTGTAGTAGTAGTACCCATAAATCCTGTTAGGTATTGTAGACCGAAAGCCTGTTGGACTATGATATTGCCCTTAGCTAGATAGTCAGCCACATCAAGTGGATTGACAAAAACAATAGTACCTACACTCTCACCAGCAAAGGCGACATTGATATTGCCCCATGCTTGGGCAAAAGCATCTTTCACGCTTGTAGCAGTAACTGATTTCTTAGTAGACTTTAATTGTGCGAAAAAGTCATTTCTGATATTTTCTTGCATTTCTCTTAGCATTAAGTTATCTGATTTAATAACCGCTTCGGTAAATCCTCTTTTTTGGATTTCCTCAGCTGGTACTAGTTTTCTATATTTCTTGTACTCAAGTGTATATTCTTGGTCTGGTTCCCTTTTAGTGGTAGATAGAGGGATTACATCACCAGGTGCCACATTTCCATCTGCTAGGGTAACACTTGACTTATAAGTCTTGATAGTATCACCAATATTAAGTTTTTGTGCTCTTTGAATTCCTAGCATTTCTTGTAGGGACTCAATTTTATTTCCAAAAACATTTACAAAGTCAATATCCGCAACCTTAAGATAGTTTGCAGAAGTCATTGTATTTTCTAAAACAGCCATTTTTTCTCCTTTTACTCAAATAATTCTAAATTTTCAGCAATTGCAGCCTGTCTTTTTACTGAGTCTTTAATCCCTAGTATCTCAGCCTTGGTCGCGCTTGCCGATTTTGTTCCGCTTGTCTTAACTTCAGGACTTTTTCCCCTCAAGGCCTCAGTGATTCCACTTTCCACCGCCTCCTTAAATTCCTTTGCAAAGTCCTTAACAATTTCCTTAGTCGATTCAGCTTCATCTGTAATCAAATTAGCTACAAGTCCATCAGAAACCTTGATTCCCTCTTCATAAAGCATATTTTTAGCAACCTTGGCCATGGCATTTTGATTTTCCCTTTGCTTATATGCTTCAAGCTCTTTTTCATACTTTTCAAGCTTGTATTTCAGCTGGTCTTCTTCATTCATCTTTTCCAGCTTTTGGGCTTCCTCAAGTTCCTTGATTTTCTCTTCTTGCTGCTTCTGCCACTTAGCTTGCTTTTTCTTAACAATTTCATCGACATCAGCGTCTGAATATTTTAATTCAGCTTCTTTCTTATCCTCAGTCGCTTCTTTAGTGACATCCTCAGCCTTAACTTCTTCTTGCTTCTCATCAATTACAGCTTTTTTCTCTTCTGACATAATTTCCTCCATAATTTTAAGTTGTAATGCTTAACTATCCTTAGCTTTTAGTGCCTTCAAAGCTTGGGCATGGCAGAGCTTAAAGGATTTGAACCTTCATCTTCCAGATTTGGAGTCTGGTGTTTTCCCTGATTAAACTAAAGCTCCATAAAAAAATCGCACGATTAACGCACGATTAAATTATTGATATTTACTTGTTTTGTGTGTTTTTCCACACGATTAATTCACGATTATTTATTTTAATAAGCTATATAATCTAGTTATATCTTTAGGTTTATGCCCGTCATATTCTGGGGCAAACTCTAATTCTTTTACATCGAAATTATCCCAATAATCTAAATGATAATGATACGTGTATTGCTCCTCAGGCGTTTCAATCCCACATATAAAGCTATCATCTCCAAACATTGTTCCGTCATGGTGCTTTTTAGCCTTCCATGATATTTCCTTGTTTTGATTAAGTATTATTGAGAATAAGACCATCCTATGGTAATACAATTCTTCAAATGTATGATAACCATCTGATATTGCTTTTCTTGATACTCCTTCATTTCTTAATTTTTCAATTTCCTTATTTAGTGATTGTATTTTTTGGTTGATTTCCATATTTTTATTTCCTTGTTCCTTTGTTTACATTGTAGTATCTCTGCTTCTTTTTAAGTTTCTTAAATTCTTCCTCAGTCAAAAGCCTCTGCATAGCAATCTTGTATTTTTTGTTATAGGGATATTTCCCACAATCAATTAACTTCCTAACATTTTCAGCGTCTTTCTTGCATAAAAAATGAGCGTGTTGCTCATAAGCACCGCCCTCTCGTATTAGTATCCGCTTCCTTTTAGGTAATTTTGGATAATATTTTATAGTCAGTTTCATCACTTCTCATTAAATTTTTCTCTAAACCATCTTTCATTTTTTATACCCACCACAACAGCAGATATAATCCATGTTAAAAATATTAATCCTGATACTATATAAGGGGCAAACACTGCCCACCAAGACCAAGATAGATAACCTAAAGCCTTTAATATTATTAATGTTATTTGTAATAAAGTTATCATTTATTCCTCCTTAAAATGTGCCACAGTCGTACACCTACACCTTGGATGCCATAAAGGAATGTTATCCCCCTCGACAGCCTCTGATATCTTTACAATCTTGCCATCATGTGGGCTACAGTGCCTGCAAGCAGTAGGCTCAGTCATAATCTCTAGGTACTCATATCCTCCCTCCCTGTAGGCGTCCATCTGGGTCTGAATCCAAACCCTACCCGACTCAGTAAATGCTAATCTTTCAGTAGCACTTTTGATATTTTTGATATCTTTACTCACCAAATCAGTAAGCTTTTTTGCAAATTCTTTAGGATTCTTGCCTTGTAGGATAACCGACTCGACATTCCTTTCAAGCCTCCTAGAAAGCTCCCTAGTATCACGCCAAACCCTATCAGAAAAATGGGCATTGTGGTAATCTTGATTGACTATAAATTCTGCACGCCTGATTATCCTTTTTTCGCTTATATTAAGCCCCAGGATGCCCGCCTGCCTTTTGTATTCATCGATAGACCCTTGGATTAGATGTTCTTTTAATTCGTTTTCTATCTTAGATCCAGCACCTATAGCATGGACTTTCAAAATCTCACTCAAAAGCTCCAGTCGATTAAGTCTCATGGTCACATTATAAAGCTTCATTTCTCGGTTAGCTCTTGGAGAAAAATCCTTATCCCTCACATACCTCTTAGCTAGGGCTTCATAATCTTTGACATCAGCCTTGCTAATTCTTTTTCTTGCTTCTTCAATCGAGATGCCCTCAGAATTAGCAAATCTTAAGATACTCGAATTAATTTCTTTTCTTAAATTCCTTAAAAGCTCATCGTAAATATAAGAGACTCTTTCTTTAGCAAAGGCCTCATCCCTTTGTTTAGACTTCAGCAGGTTTTGATACTCTCTCTGCTTCCAATAATCCTTGCTTGTTATAGACATCTATCATGCTCCAATCGTCCCCATGGTCGTGTGGTATATCTGTATCAAATTCATCTTCTTTTTCCATCTTTTCGATTTCTTCTTTGACATTGTCCACAATAGAAAGATTAGATAAGTTTGTTTCTTTACTAATTAGACCATTTAAAGTATTAACTATCTGTGCTTCCTCTAACACATTTTTAGGCATATTTCTTGTAAACTTGTAACTAATACCCTTATATGCCCCTTTATCACTCCAAGTCGGTAAATTACAAAGCATTTTATATCTTGTTTTTAGCCCTGCTGAAAATTTACGCTCTTTAATCTTACAAATATTATCAAGTCCAATGAGTTTATAGGCTAATGCTATGCCACTTGACGTTCCGAAATTCTCATCCGATAAATTAGGAACCATAGATAATTGGTATATTTTTTCTTCAAGTCTATCAAGTAAATTCTCTTGAGTCTGATCCGCATCTGGCTTGGTGAGAAAATCTACATCTGGCTGCGTAGTGTCAGCTTCGCTAGTAGTTTTATACAAATTCCAAATCCTATTTTCTCTGAGAAACTCCACTTGTTCATCAGTTAATTCAACGCCAATCACCTTCAAATAAGCATCTGCAAAATAATCAACATCATTAGCTTTTTCACTTATAACCTTATCTACTTGGTTTATCATGGTATATACTGATTCAAAAGCACACTGGCACTCTTCATTTTCTCTATACTCAATAACAGGACAATACCCAAAATAATGAGAATATTCTTCAGAAATATAAAGTCCATTTTCCCCTTCTTCAAAATAATATATGTTTTTATTATCCGAAAAAGTCCCTTTCAAATTCCCACTTTGATCTCTATAGTAATGAACACCATATCTAATTCTCTTTCTTATAGAATTATCTCTAATAACGAAAGTCTCTAGAGGGCTAACGTGTAAGATATTTTCCATTGCTTCCTCATCCATATAAAGCATTTCATAACCTACACCAAAGATAGACATATCCTTTGCCAGCTCGTATTGCTCATCTTCAAGGTCATTAAAATCAGATATATCTGTAATTTTTTCTACAAATTTTTCATCCTCATGATTAATCTTAATGGGTATACCCAAAAAATAGCCATTAAGAGTGTCAACGATATACTTTGCAAAATTCATCACTATTCGATTATCTGGTTTACTTAAAGGTTTAGGCTCATAAAATAAAATATTATGTTTACTCTTATAAGCTCTGAGCAGAGGCTCAAACCTGCTTTTCACCATGCTTTTATGCTTCATAATAAAAGTCTCAATCATATCAGCGTCAATCACATCTTCTTTATCAATTATAAATTCCTCAAAGCTAGTAGGAATCAACCTAGGAATTACACTATAATCCCTATTATCAATTATCATATAAAATCACCTCTAAATGTTTTGATTTTTCCACCGCTATCTTTCATATCTGTATAAATTGCATATCTCATAGCGTCCATAACATCGTCATACTCCTTTATAACTTGGTCTGTGCTTGTATTATCCTTCCAGACATAGGAATATATCTCTTCTTTAAATCTCTTCGCTATAGGCTCAAATATAAACAATCTACAGGTCTTATACAGGATAGCTACCTGCTCAATACCCTCTATAACTTTTTTACTAGCAAGCCTAGCATCTAGTCCATCATTGATGAACCTATCTATATGCTCAACCCTAGCCGAATCACAATAGAAAACTAATCTAGGGTATTTTTCATCAAGTTTTTTAGCTTCATTAGCCCACCAGTCAATCTCTTTCTGAGTCTCAGCTACTTCATCAATCATTATGTACTCATTATTTTCAGTGATTCCAAAAACAACAATAGCTCCATAATGCCCATAGCCCCAGTCGACACCAGCAATATATCTTTTAAAATTCTTAAATCTTAAATCATTGATGAAATGTATAGTAGAATCAAAATCCTTATAAACCATCCCATAACCAGAAACCCAGTTTCCGTAAATGTTACGCTCCGTAAACATCCCAGCAGGCGTGGTCTCAATGGTAGATTGTAAATATCTTTTATCCAGAAAAGTATTGTCAAAAATAGTAAACTTATAAGACAAAATCCTATCCGTTGGATTGTCTATATACTCTTTCTTAAGCCAATGCTCAGGATTATCAGGGTTAGTATCACAAAGTATTCTAGCACCACGACCCGAACACCTCGATCTAATTTCATCAAAGACCTGTTCGTTAGCAAGTGATGCCTCGTTGACATAAGCTCCATAAGCGGTCATACCTCTAATACGACCTAAACCGTCAACCTTCCCATGTCCGACCTGCACCACATAGACACCGCACAAAGTAAAATTGCCTAGTTTATCAAACTTAAAATCAATACCATACTTAGAAGATAGCTCAATCAAAACATTCTGATATATGGTAGACTTAGAAAATCCTGCTAATATGTATTGAGGTTTTTCCACCTTCTCCATATCAGCAATCTTTCTAACTCTTATCAATTCCCTTAAAAATAAGTCGTTATTTAATTGAGTTTTACCAGACCTTTTAGCTCCATGGAGAATTAAGATGAACCAGTCTTTTTTGCCGATTTCCGAATATATCTCCTGCTGCTTTTTAGTCAGTAACTTATTGATTTTCTTCTTCATCGCCTATCAACTCATCATCTAATAGCTCAATATAACGCATAATAGCCTTATCATCGTTGACAACTTCCTCAACCGCTTTTCTATCCTTCCAGTTATCAGGGTCTCGATTTTTAAGCCAAAAAATAAGGGCAGTAACATTAGAGGGTATCCGCCTTTTACGCTTCCTAATCCTCTTAATCTCCTCCCCATTTCTAATGGTTATATCTGTATCCACTTCTTCAATGTAATGTCCTATCCCTGCTTGGTGAAGTGCTTGGACACTCTCAGCATCAAAAACTTTCTTGCCCTTTTTTAAAGCCTCCGAAATCTCCTCATGCTTCTTCTTCCACTCGTAAAGGGTAGACTCTGCAATCCCCATAGCTTCAGCAATCTGTCTATCAGTAAGCCCATCAATAGCCCAAGACTTCAACAATGTTAAATTTTCTTCCTTTAGCCACTCATGGTACTTACCCTTAGCCAAATAATCACCTACCTAATCAGCCCCCACTCAGCGAACTTCTCAAATCCTCCGATTATATCAATATAGTTTCTAGCAATATGAACTATCTCTTCATAAGGTTTACCATCGATTTCTTCATCTCCAATAGCACACGACAGCTTCACTTCTTCTCCTGTTTCCTGTGCCTTTAAATGTGCATAGATATTAACTGACACATCTGCCTTGGATAAGTCTTTTCCATGTAGACCTCCACCAGTCACACCATCTCCCATATCAGAGCCTAGTTTTCTATTAGTGCAACCAGTATCAACATCAAGTCCTCCAGTCCAATCCCCTAAAGGATTAATAACTGCTCCTCTATACTTATCTTCTAGCTCTTTGCCATCGGCATTTGACTGACAAATAATAAGCCTTCTTCCATCAAGAATATACTTACCATCTTCTCCGTATTGATCGTAAATGTTTTTAGCTATTGAGGTTAGATGTTTTTGCTCCTTAGTGACTGGACTACCCTTAAAAATTCCATTATCCCCACACCTAACTTTGCCATCTTGATTTTTAGCTAAATGTTCATCCTGTCTAGCATGAATAATCTCCACATCATCAATCCCAGCTATCCTCTTAACTATTTTTTGTATATCTTCAAAATCAAAAAAACACGAAGATTCAATAATAATATTGCATACCCCGTGTCCAATTAAAACCTCTACTGCTATTTTAGGTTCTTCTTCAATTTTATATCCCAAATCCACTATTGCTCCTGCTATCCTATCAGCTATCTTGTCAGGATGCATAGGGTTTACTTTTTCAAACATTTATTTTCCTTTCTTTCCAAATATTTCTGATATAAAGTCTTTTTTGTTTTTAGCAGTATTAATCATCTCCCCTACAAAGCTTTCGTTTTTCAATCTTCTACCGTTTATAGTGTTTTGATATAATGCTGCAAAAACTCTCCCTGTACCTTTTTTTGTCATGTTTTCTGTATATTTAGGCTTCTTTCCGTTTATTATATGGTTAAGATTGAAAGTATTTTCTTTAAAGCCTTCAAGGTTTTCAATACCACAGCAACATAAACTATCCCCTAAGGCTCTAGTCCTATTTTCACCACTAAAACACCTTAAACCCAACCTGTGGCATTCTTTTTTTATATCTAATATATCATTTCTTATATCATCTAAAGCATATGTAAAGTCAGTTCCTACTTTCACTAATCCAGGTTTCTTTTTATTAAACTTCATACCTTCGATTATTACTCCATATGCCCCTGCCTCTTTAAATAACTTTAAATTATTAATTATCTCAGCTTTAAACTCCCTCATATAAGGTTGTATTCTTATAATAACTCTTTTAACTTTAGGTGAAATTTTGCTTACTATTCCTAATCTTTCATCAAAAGTTGGACACCCTTTTTCTATTTCATCATAACTGCTACAAGCCATCGAAACCTGTATAACACAGTTACATCTACTTAATATTTCTATATATTTATCATCACCTAATAATCTTCCTTTAGTGGACATAACAAAAGGATATTGAGTTTTAGCTAATAATTCTAGGCACTCATACGTATACCCTGTTTTACGCTCAATAGGTTGTAAAGGGTCACTCATCCCCCCCATGTGTAACGGTATATCCCAATCGCACCAATTAGTTTCAATAGTCCTTTCGCCCTCGATAAATCTTTTTAAAGTATCTACGCTTTCGCCTTTTCTTATATTATTATAAAATCCATCCTGCTTTTTAGTTGCAAAACAATATTGACACCCATGTGTACAGCCTACATATGTATCAAATCGTATAGGTAAATCACATAAAAAAACTTGACTTCCACAATTAGGCATCCTTTAACCCCTCCGCTCTTAATATAATATCTTCTACTACTTTTTCTTTACCAACTTCTTCTATATATTCATTAATGAGTTCTTCCTTTTCAATAGGAAATACAAAAGACATTGAAAAATGGTCATTCTCCCCTTTAGTCATAGACAACCCGTTCTCGTCTAGCTCGTCTATATAAGACATATCTAACACATCATTATCTATAAAACCGAATTCTTCCATATCGAAGTCAAGGTCCATCTCTTTTAATTCCTCAAATTCAGAATCAAGTAAAGACCAATCCCAATCAGCCAATTCTCCAACTTTATTATCAGCAAGCCTAAAAGCCTTAACCTCAGCCTCAGTCAAATCATCAGCAATAATAACAGGAACTTCATCCATACCTAGCTTTTTAGCCGCAAGTAGCCTAGTATGACCCGTAACAATCTCATTTCCCTTATCAATAACAATAGGTACTTTAAAGCCAAAATTCTTAATCGAACTAGCCACCGCATCTACTGCATTTGCATTATCCCTAGGGTTATTTACATAAGGTATAAGCTCCTCTACACTCTTATAGACTATATTAATTTCTTTTTTATCCATAAATCCTCCTTAAATTTAAGCCTATCAGCCAGACCATCCACCAACAGCATTTAGCATTTGAAAAACATTTTAAGAGAAACCACTCTCTATAAAGTGGGGAAAGAATGGAAACCCCACTACCCGAATACTTATAATCTATTTTGAAAGGAGGTGCTAATCGTGGATAGCCTGACTCATAGGCTTAAAGGCATAAAAAAAGACGGTATCGCTACCGCCTGTAATTATAGAGTTAAACAGTTTTTAAAAATCAGTTACACTTTTACATCTTACCTAAATTATATGATAATTAGGTGTTTTTGTCCACCCCTACTCATGAATCATCTTATAAATTCTTAGCAAAGCCAAATCAGACTTCTTCCAGATAGCTGACTTAGACAAACCGTATTCAGCCCCTAGAAGCCTCATAGTAGAAGTGCCATATATCCATATCCTAAAGACAATACCTATCATCTTAGGGTCATCTAGGCTTTTAATAGCCCAGTCTAAATCTTTATACTCGCCCTTGATATCCTTGATAAGTTTCTCCCTGCTATGGATATCATCCATCACCTTGCAAATCTTACTTTCTTGGCTGCTACCACCCCCTTTACTTGGATTAGTATTAGCAAGGCCAGAGCCTACACCTTGGATACCATCCCTCTTGATAGCAATCTCAAGCCTTAACTCATCAATCTTTTTAAGACACTCCCCATACTCCCTTAGAGTCGCCTTAGTATCAGCAATACGCTTCTTATCCTTAATTTTCTTAAGGTCTTTAATATGCTTTTCCATTTTAGATTAATACCTCCCCTTATCCAATTCCCTTAGAATTCTCTTCTTTTCATAAGCTCCTACATCGTTAAATCCTTTTTCAAACCTGACCCCTTGCTTATCCACTCTAGAACAGGCAATCTTGGTCTTTTTATAGATATTTATATATCCGTCTTCAACCTCAATATCATAACCTACAAAGACTCTATCAATAAGGTCTTTTTGTTTAGTCATTTTTTATCTCCTCAATTTTTTTGATAATATAATCAACGCTTCCCTTTAATTCTTCCTTGGTCATCCTATATACATCTTCAACCTCATAATCCTTAGTCAAAGCCATCATATACATCTCCTCCTTAGATGGTATGAGCATAGTAACCACAAGGGAAATTATAAAAAATACCCCAGCAACCTTTAAAAACCTTTTAATCAATTTTTCTTCAGAACCATCTAATGTTCCAGTAGTATGCAGATAAAACAATCCTCCAAAAAACAAAGCTGCCATCGATAAAAGCTCAAAGAGGAGGGAGGTATTGCCAAATTTATCCAAAAAAGAAATTAAATATATAATCTTACCCATCTACAGATCCTCCTCCTTCACAAACGTACCATGTAGAGTCTTTCCTTTCCTATCCTTAATCTTATCATAAGCCATAGACAAGCACTCAACAGGGTCAACCCCAATCTGCTCACAAAGGATAATCAAGGTTACAAAAACATCTCCCATTTCATCCTTCATACTCATCCACACATCATGTTCCTTAATCGAAAAATCCTGCTCGATCTTTTTATCGTGTTTGAATTTTTTATACAAACCCCAAATATTAAATTCAGTCTTAAACTCGAAGACCTCCTCGATAAACTTCATAAACTGTTTAGGGGCATTTTCAGCGTGGAGCAAATCCTTATCATCTGCCCAGCTTAACACTTTTTCTTGTAATTGTTCAAAGGTCATCTATATCTCCCATTTTCAATCTCATATAATCTTGAGTTTATATTTTTTCTAATTCTGTTTATTAACATAGCATTGATATCTGCATTATCATCTTCTTTAGCATCTGATGGATTTCTAAACATATTGTTTTTTAATTCTTCAAAATCAACTTCGCAAGCTGAAAGTAATTTTTCTACCTCTTTAATTTTCATTCTGTAAACTCTCCTATATACTCAAACCCCCATTCCTTGACTTCCTCATCCTTTAATTTCCTATCATAAACAAACAAATCATAATATTTACTACCATCTGTATCCTGATTTCTTGAAGCCATCACAAAAGCTTTTGTTAAATAAGCATAGCCATCAAAATTTCTCAATTTACTAGCATAAACGTATCTCACTTCTAATCCTCCATCCTCTCATCAATAACCCTATTAGCCACATATAAAGCAACAGCCACCACTAAACAAAACAAAAGGCTTTTCCAATCGTATTTATCCATAAAAATCTTTAAAACCATCAGCCACAACAGCCAATCGTTAATATCCCTTTTTCTAGTCATTTTTTACCTTCATTCCTCTTTTAGTCCCTCTACAATATGTTCAAAAAATTTAATTAAAGCCTCTTTTCTTTCTTTTCTGTTGGCAATCCTAATGTCTTTATCCAAGTCATGATCATATTCTCTAAATTCTGTATCTATAAAAATTGTTGTAAGCTCGTTAATTATGCTTTGTGGTGTGTCTTGCTCCGATAAAAGTATTTCGTCCCATTGACTACCCATCAAGCACTCATCATCTTTTAAAATTAATTGGTACAATCTTTCTGCTTTTTTGCTATCAATCATTCTTTACTCTCCTAATCAAACTCATAAGAAACATCATCAATCTTTTTCCCACATTCAGGACAAGTTATATCTATATATTTCCAATCTGAAAGATCACTCCATGATAAACCCTGGTCACTTAAAAAATCATCAAAACATTGTGTAATATTTTCTCCACAATATGGACAAGTGTAATCCACTTCAATTGGTGCTTGTATAACAGTTACTACTGTGTTACTCATCTTTTACCTCCACCAATTCCTCTCTACCCTTCCAAAATCCTAATTTGAAATTTAAGTAAGAATATAACTTGATAAGTTTTTCCCCGTTACATGGTACTGTGTTCATATCGCTAGCTGATTTAAATTCATCTTCAATTAAAGTATTTATCATCTTTACTTGTTCTTGTGTTAAGTCAAATTCAAATTTTTTATCAGTCATCTATAACCTCCACTTTCGCCCAATGCCTAGGGTTTATAAATATCACTCTTTCATCACGTGCGGGATTGCCCGTACCTAAACAATAGGTCTGTGTTAATCTTATGCTTTCATTGTTTCCAAGTGTGATATCCTCATAGCATTGGTTAAAATAATCTAAGTCCTCTTTTACTTCAATTTCTTCTTCATAATATGGATTAAGCAATATTATTTTCATTCTTCCGCCTCCCTATTCTACAGATATTCTGTTGTAATCAATCCATTAATTGCAAGACCTGCAACAATATCTAAAGCTGTCCTTGTATCGCTATATCTACAATTCGCTCTTTTGTGGATTCTCGGGTCACTATCAGACCAATCTATAATATCAATTATCGCTTTACTTAGAAAAATCATTTTGCAACCTTTAGCTACGCATAAGTAATAACAACCATTCTTGCCATAACTACCTTTACACTTTTTAAACCCATACTTTTCATATTCTTTAACAT
>NZ_CAUPMI010000027.1:0-29484 GCF_963512375.1 uncultured Anaerococcus sp. | reverse complement strand
ATTTGCATCTCCAGCTTGTATGTGATAAAGTATTTTTATCCAAGTCTAACCTCCTTATTTAATTGTGCATATGACTATCACAATTATACTTTAAGGAGGTTTTCTTGGTGCTTGAAGCTAAAGCGAAGTCCCTCCACCTGCATAGCAGGTGGTTTTTTGTTTCGCTCTCTTTCGTTCGCTCAACTCACTTAAGTGAACAAAAAAGACTCCTAAGGATTCCTTAGGAGTTATTTTTATCTGTAATCTTCTTCTGAAAAATCAGGATCTTGGGTAAAGTTTAGGCCTAATTTCCTAAGCATAGATTTTTGTGAATCATTTAAGATGACTGTTGAGTGGGCATCTAGTCCCTTAAGTTTACCAATTTGCTTGATTGCCATGTGGGTTAGTGGGTTGGTTGTAGCTGAAATTGATAAGGCTATTAGCATTTCATTTACAGAAAGACTTGTCTCATCGCTACCAAGCTCCATTGTCTTTAGGCTAGATACTGGCTCTATTATATGAGGAGAGATGAGTAAAATTTCATCATCAAGGCCTCCAAGTTTCTTAAGAGCATTTAAGATGCAGGCAGCTGGAGCTGAAAGAAGGTTTGATTTCTTGCCTGTGATTATATTGCCATCTTCTAGTTCAATGGCAAAGGCATCACTTCCTGCTCTTTTCGCTCTGTCTCTTGCAGCTATGGCTACTGCCCTATCATCTGGGCCTATCTCTAGCTGGCTCATTAACATTTGAATCTTCTCTAGGGTATGGACAGGTACCTTGGCTAGCCTGTAATCAACTAGGGTATTGTAGTATCTTCTGATAATTTCTGCCTTAGAAGCCTCACTTGCTTCATTTTCATCTACTATGCAAAAGCCTACCCTATTAACTCCCATATCTGTTGGTGACTTGTATGGAGATGATCCCATTATCTTTTCAAACATCTTCTTAAGAATTGGGAAGGCCTCTACATCCCTATTGTAGGATACGGCTGATATACCATAGGCCTCTAGATGATAAGGATCTATCATGTTTATATCATCAAGATCTGCTGTTGCTGCTTCGTAGGCCATATTAACTGGATGTTTTAAAGGTAAATTCCAGATTGGGAAGGTCTCAAATTTCGCATAGGCCGCATTTACTCCATTTTCATGGTCTAAATACATTTGTGATAGGCAGGTGGCCATCTTTCCTGAACCAGGACCAGGACCTGTAACTACTACTAGGGGTCTTTTGGTTTCGACATGGTCATTTTTACCAAAACCATTTTCTGATATAATTGTGGTCAAATCATTTGGATAGCCTTTTATATCATAGGTTTTATAATTTTTTATACCGAGGTTATCAAGGTATTTAATGTATTTCTTGGCCTTTTCTTGTTCTTCATACTGGGTGATGACAATGGCTGATACCAAAAATCCTATATCTTCAAGGGCACTTTTTAGCCTTATGGCCTCTGTGTCATAAGAGATACCGTTATCTCCCCTAATTTTTGAATTTTCGATATCCTTAGCATTTATTGTTATGATAATTTCTGTCTTATCTTTTATATTTAGAAGCATCCTAAGTTTACTATCAGGCAAAAATCCTGGCAATACCCTAGAAGCATGAGCATCATCAAAGAGCTTGCCTCCAAATTCTAGGTAGAGCTTGTCAAAGTGGCTGATTCTTTCAAGAATTTTTTCTGATTGTTCTTTTATATATTTGTCGTTATCAAAAGCAAATTTCATCCTTACCTCCATTTATTACTTAATGATTATACCAAGTTTTTTCCAAAAAAAAATAAGACGTAAAAAATTTACGCCCTATTCTGTTATTATTGTTTTTGCAGTATTTAGCAAGATTAAGATGTCATTTTTAACCGAAAGATTTTCTATATATTTTAATTTCAGATCGATTTTTATAGGAAGAATCTTTTCTAAATAAATTTTCTCGCTGTCTTCTATGGAATTATAATATTCGCTTTCATTTCTAAATTCTATTGAAGCGTAGTCTGTAATTCCTGGTCTTACAGCAAAGATTACATCATAATAATTATCATAAAGACCTACCATCTTTGGTGTCTCAGGCCTTGGGCCAACTAGGGACATGTGGCCAAGTAATACATTGAAAAACTGTGGCAATTCATCTATCTTCCATTTTCTTAAAAAGCCACCCACCCTTGTTATACGTGGGTCATTTTTTACTGTTAGGTTGTCAAGATTTTTATCTGCCCCTACTCTCATCGTCCTAAATTTAATGATGTAGAAGGGCTTTTTGTCCTTGCCTAGTCTTTCTTGTTTATAAAATACAGGGCCTTTAGAGTCAAGCTTGATTGCAATAGCAATTATTCCTATTGGTATCAATATTAGAATTATTACAATAAGTGAAATTAGAATGTCAAAGAGCCTTTTGAAAAATAAGCTAAGCTTTTTATTATTTAATTTTTGATATATTAAATCTTCATTAACTTTCTTCACTTTTATCCTCAAATTTTGAAATCTCTCAATATTAAACTTCAATATCTAAAAATGTCTAGTATTGACTAATTTTCTGGCCATCCTTCTGTTTTATATTGATTGCCCTCTTGGTCAATCCACATTACTTCGCAATTATTCTCTTTTGCAAACTTCAGGCCTTCTTCATGGTCTATGATGAATAGATAAGTAGAAATAGTATCTGCTAAGGCTATATCATCTAAGATAACTGAAACTGATGTCCATCTAGTTGATGGATACATGGTCTCTGGGTCTATTATGTGGTGGTATCTTTTGCCATCTACTACGAAATATCTTTGATAATCACCACTTGTCACTACAGATGTATCCTTAAGACTTACAATCGAAACATATGGATTATCCTTATCTTCTAGATCTGGATTTTGGATGGCTATCTTGTAATTGCGATTTTCTGCTCCTGGATTATCTCCAATTAGCATATCATCCCCACCTACTGATAAGATTCCGTGTTCTAGGCCAGATTCCTTAAGTTTTTCACCAATGATTTTTGTGGCATAGCCCTTGCCGATAGCTCCAATATCTATTTGGACATCTTTATCATTTATATAGACTGTTGAGTTTTCTTCATCTATTTCTATGGCATCTATATTCCTGTGCTTGCTTGCACTTACTAGGTCTTCTTCGGCTGGTATAGCTGCCTTGTCAGGATTATTTATAGACATCTCCCTAAAGTCATGCCACAAACCTAAGAGTGAACCCATGGCTATGTTTATCTTACCATCTGTAAGCTCATACATTTCTTTAGAATATTTCACTAAGTCTATGATTGCTTTGTCGACCTTAACTGGCTCTATACCTGCTTTTTGATTGATTGTATAGAAGTTATTTACTCCCTCAAACTCATCATAAGAGTTATAAAGCTTGTGGTAGACGCTTAATTCTTCCTTTAAGATTCCAACTAGCCTATCAAACTCTTGATCATCTTTTGTGTAGGCTATGAAGCTTGTTATGGTATCGAAATAATCATAGATATTTGTTTGGTTTTTAACAAACTTTCCATCTAAAGAAGTTTCTTTTATTTCTTCTTTATTGTCTTCCTGATTTTCTTCTTGGTCTGCCTCTTTATTGCTTGTAGAATTTTCTTCTACAGCTGTAAGTTTTGGCTTACTTTCTTCTGTATTTTCTTTATTGTTAGCACAAGCTGTTAGTGTCAGCGCCAGTGCTAATAGTGCTACATATTTTCTCATAGTATTTTATTTATGTTAATTGTCTCCATGTCTTTATTTATTGAAAGGCCTTCTTCTTCAGCCCAATTTAAGAGGATATCTGCTGCTACCTTATCCCTAAAGTCATTCCATTCTGATTCTAGGCCTAGCTCGTAAACAGTATCTAAAAACTCTGCCTCAGGCGCTATAAATTCTGCATTATCTATGAAGGCATCTCTGGCTCTTTTGCCAAGGCTTACTATAAAGGCATCTCTTATATCAGAGCCATCTATCTCATCGCTACCAGGCATGAGTATATAATGCTCTACATCATCGTCTATGTCAATATAGGATTTTACTATATCCTCTCTTGTTTGAATTTCTTGATTTATCCTAATAAAATCAAGAGATTCTGTGTTTAACCACATATTTTTTAGATATGAGTCTTCATCTATCAAGGTCCATTTTTCAACTAACCAAGATAGGTTGATTGGTTTTCTATCTTTCATACTTCTTTTATCTTAAAAATAGCTACTTCATATTCCCAAAGCTCTATTTTTAGGTTGTTTCCTTTCTTAACTTCTATCTTTCTTTCTTCGTATCTGTAGTCACCATATTTACTTGATCTAGAGTTTAAAACTTCCTCAAATATCAAGTCTTCATCATAAGGTATTTCATATCCCCCGTGATAGACTCCTGTCATATTTAGAACAACTAAGAACCTATCTTCATCTGCCCTTCTTTCATAGGCAAATACAGAGTTGATGTTATCATCTACTACCTTCCACATGAATCCCTGATCTTCATAGTCATATTTATAGAAGGCCTTCTCATCTAGGTAAAGTTTATTTAAATCTTTTATAAAATTATGATAATCTCTGTGGATTGGATAGTCTAGATATTCCCATCTGATTCCCACATTTTCATTCCACTCTTCAAAGGTAGCAATTTCATTGCCCATGAAGTTTAAAAACTTGCCAGGATGGGTCATTTGATAGGCCATAAGAACTTTTAATTGCTTAAACTTATCTTCATAGGACCCTGCCATCTTATCAACCATTGATTTTTTAAGGTGGACAACCTCATCATGGCTAAGGGGCAAGAGGAATCTCTCATTTGGGAAATAATACATAGAAAATGTGATGTTGCCCTGATAGTCCCTACGATTATATGAGTCGACCTTAAAATACCTGAGGGTATCATTCATCCAGCCCATATCCCACTTATAGTCAAAGCCTAAACCGCCCTCGCTTACAGGATGGGTTACCTTTGGATAATCTGAAGAATCCTCTGCTATCCTCATTACATCTGGATGGGACTTTTCTAAGGTCTCATTTAGGTTTTTGATAAAAAATATATTATCGTGGTGAACTCCCCTATCAGAGTTGCCATTATAAAATACCATATAAGATACAGCATCTATCCTTATTCCATCTAGGTGAAATTCTTCTATTAGATAGGTCATAGATGATTTCATAAAGCTTCTGACATGGCCCTTTGAATAATCAAAGTTATTTGAGCCCCATTCAGAATATTTTAAATCCATATATTCTGATTCATACATGGCTGTACCATCAAAATGGTCTAGGCCATAGTAATCTGATGCGTAATGAACAGCTACAACATCTAATATTACCCCAATATTATTTTGATGTAAAAGGTCTACGAATTTTTTAAAGTCTCTTACGCTTCCATACCTGTGACTAATTGCAAAAAATCCTGTTGATTGGTAGCCCCAGGATGGATAAAATGGATATTCTGTAACTGGCATTATCTCTACATGAGTATAATTCATCTCCTTGATATAGGCAATTAATCTATCAACTATATCAAGAAAATTAACCTGATTTGAAAATCTCAAAAATGAGGATACATGTAGTTCGTAGATATTAAGTGGCTTATCAAATCGCTTATCTCTTGTTTTTAAATATTCTTCATCATTAAAAACATAGTCATCTTCTACAATTTTTGAGGCAAAATCACCCTCACCATCCATGGCATGGGCAAAGGGATCTGTCTTTTCTACCCAATTTCCATCTTTTACTACGATATATTTGTAATAGTCATTTACTTTTGCATCAAAATATCCAAAGAAATATCCATATTGGGCATTTTTGCTAAGTTCTCTTATATCCCAACCAGTGAAGTCACCCTTGATATAAACCTCATCGGCATTTGGTGCATATACCCTAAATTCGTAGCCATCACCTTTTTTGATTGGCCCCCAAATCTTATGACCAATACTTGAGTTACCATCAATATAATCTTTTATTTTGTCATAATCTGTTGATAATATATTAACTTTCATGAATATTTCCTATTAAATTTTCTATATGCTTGGATAATATTTCAATTCCCTTGGTATTTTTTGCTCCCCTTGGAATAATTATGTCAGCATATTTTTTGCTCGGCTCAACATATTTTTCATGCATCGGTTTTACTTGCTCTATATATTGGGTTAGGCAAGATTCTATAGACCTGCCCCTCTCCTTGGTATCTCTTAAAATCCTTCTTTTAAGCCTGACATCACTATCAGCATCCACAAAGACCTTAGTGTCTGTTATTTCCCTAATTTTTTTATCATAAAGAACTAAAATACCTTCGATTAATATAATTTTTTTAGGGCTAATCTTTTTTGTTTGCTTACTTCTGGTGTGGATAGTGTAGTCATAAAGAGGCATTTCGATATCATTT
Source organism: uncultured Anaerococcus sp. (assembly GCF_963512375.1). NCBI lineage: Bacteria > Bacillati > Bacillota > Tissierellia > Tissierellales > Peptoniphilaceae > Anaerococcus > uncultured Anaerococcus sp. The sequence continues at coordinate 23,171 of NZ_CAUPMI010000027.1, read as the reverse complement.
CCATCTAATAATTTATTTAAATCATCATAAAATAGATCATTATCAAAGGCCTTAGGGTGATCGTAATTTAGTCCTACCCTATCTTCAAAGGCCAGGTCATCATGGGCCTTGTAATAATTATCATGACCTATAACTACAAGGTCATTTTCAAATTCTTTGGCTAAAAGCTTTACTATCGAAGATTTACCACTAGCAGACCCGCCTGCAACAGCTAAGATTTTAGGTTTAATCATAGTTTTATCTCGTTTTTGATTGTCCCTTCTAGGTATGAATATAAATTGTCAAAAACAATTTCCGCCCTAATTTGCATAGCTTCTTGGGTATAGAAGGCAACGTGGTTTGTCAAAAGAACATTTTTTGCATTTCTAAGTGGATAATCCTTTGGAAGTGGTGGTTCCATATCAAATACATCTATACCAGCACGAAGCTTATCTTCGTTTAATAATTTGGCTAGGTAGTCATTATCTACTACAGCTCCCCTAGCACAATTTATGAGTACTGCCTTATCTTTCATTAGGTCAAGCTCCTCTTTGCCTAGGAAATGTTTGGTTTCTTTATTATTTGGTATATGAAGAGAAACTATGTCTGATTCCTTAAGTAGGGTCTTAAGGTCGACATATTCTACACCTAATGCCTTTATTTCTTCTTTTTCTGTCCTTGAATAGGCTATTATCTTGCAACCAAATACTTGTAAGATTTCTATTAATTTTTTGCCGATATTTCCTGTGCCGATTACACCAAAGGTTTTACCCTTAATTAGCGAGCCTATTAGTTTGTTGGTCTTATCTTCAAAGATATTTTCATTATTTTCATTGAATTTTCTTAAAACACCGATTGTAAGTCCTATAACAAGCTCTGCAACAGAATCATCAGAATAACCTGAAGCATTAAGGACCTTTATGCCATTTTCCTTGCAAGCATCAAGGTCAACATGGTCTACACCAGTAAAGGCCACATCTATAAGCTTAAGCTTTGTTGCCTCTATTACCCTTCCGCTTACTGGCTTATTGGTAATAATAGCTATATCAGTATCTTTAAGCCTTTCAATTTTTTCAGCCTCATCCTTAGCACTCTCATTAAAATATTCAAACTCATGGCCTAGGGCCTCTAATTTTTCTTTTTGTTCTAAAATATATGATTCTTTAACTTCCAATGGATCTATAAGACTAATTTTCATTAATATGCTCCTTATCGTTTTTATAAAAAATCTCTTGCATTTATTATACTCTATTTGCAAATAAAGAAGTAGTTATAATATGAAAAGCTTTTTACTGACTTGAAAAAATTATCCTCTTGTGATAAATTGTTAATAAGAATAGAAAGGAATAAGCATGGCGGTAGGAATAGCATTTGACAAAGGGCTTTGCGTAGATGCCCTAAAATATTATTGTGAAGTTTTTGATTTGGATTTCCCAGCAAATATCATCAGATACAGTGATTTCCCAAAATATAATTTACCATCTGATTTAAAAGATAGGATTTATAGTTCATATCTAGATATCTATGATAATAGAATATATTTTTATGATGTAACTAATGATGCAAGTTTAAAAAAAGGAAACAATGTAAAAATTGTAATAGAAACTAGTTCTGACAATCTGTTTAGGGCCTATATGAATTTTAGGAAGGATTCTAATATTACTTTCGAGCCTCAAAGGATTAATAAGAAATTATTTACAACCCTTATAGATAAGTATGATGTAAGCTGGCAATTTATTGCTGACATTAAAGAATAAATAAGACCCCAAAGCCTATGCCTTAGACTTTGCGGTCTTATTTTTTTCTCTTAATTTTTTAAAAAAGCTTTGCAAGATTTCTAGGGACTCTTCTGCCATGAGGCCGTAGGATATTTCTGGCACATTTAGATGAGGACTATCTTGGTTTATAAAATTTGTTGAAAATCCACCTCTTTTTGGGTCTTTTTGACCAATTACTAGTCTTTTTATCCTAGAATGCATTATTGCCCCTGCACACATTATGCAAGGCTCAAGGGTGGTGTAAATTGTGCATTCTTCAAGCCTGAAATCACCGATTTTCTCTCCTGCCTGCCTTAGGGCATAGATCTCTGCATGGTTTAGGGCAGATTTGCCCTTGTAGGTGAAGTTGTGACCCCTGCCTACGATTTTATCCTCAAAAACAACAACGGCCCCTATTGGGACCTCGTCAATTGCTTTTGCAAGTTTGGCCTCATAAAGGGCCTCATTCATAAAAAATTTGTCTTTTTCATTAAATATATCTTGCATATAAAATTTCCTTTTGGTGTACCGAAGAGGATTCGAACCTCCGACACCTGCCTTAGGAGGGCAGTGCTCTATCCAGCTGAGCTACCGGTACATAAAAAGCAAAATAAATTTGCTTTTATCTTGCTATTAGTGCTTTAAGTAGGAAGTTTGAACTATCCTTGATAGTCCTAATTATCCTTGAAAAAAGTGTCGCCCTATCTAGAGCTTTCTTAGAATAAAGGCCTACTTTAGCTTCTTCATCCTTGTATGATATCTCCACATCACCTAGGTCTTCGCCTTCTTTTATAGGAGCTTTGATACCGTCTTTTATATTATACACCACTTTTGGATTTTCGCCTTCTTTTACTATCATTTTTATATCTTCTTTTGGGAAAAGCTCTATATATCCTTGTTTGACGGTCGGATCTTTTTTTGTAGTAGCTGCTACATTTGTATCAAGAACTGTCCTTAGTGAATAATATTTGCTCACATAGTAAATTAAATCGCTCATTACGAGATTTCTGGTATCTTTTTGATCAGCTCCCATAACTACTCCGATTGTCCTAAAGGTGTCCTTGCTATCAAGCTTGCTCATGTCACAAGTTGTAACTAGGCAATAGCCTGCAGCATCTGTCGTACCAGTCTTTAGACCATCTACACCTTCAATTTCATCCATTAAAGGTATAGTTGATTTTTTATCTATGTCCTTGGCAGGATTTTTAATCTCTCTAATAGCTGTATAATCTAATATTTGTGGATAATTTTTTATTATATAAGCACTTAGCTTAAATAAATCTCTTGCTGAAGATGAATTTTGGAAGCCATCTTCTGTTTCTATACCGCTGGCATTGTAATAAACCTGGCTATCAAAGCCTAATTCCTTAGCCTTTTCATTCATTTTTCTAGCAAAGGCTGCCTCTGATACTTCTAGTGTATTGGCAAGCAAATATGCACAGTCATTACCGCTTACAGCTATAAGGCCTTCAAGAAGTTCTTTGACAGTATAGGTCATCCCATCTTTTACCCCAAGGGCTGAATATTCCCAGCTTGTTAGTTTTTCACTTTCGCTGTCTGCTTCTACCTTGGTATCTAAGCTGATTTTACCTTCATCTATGGCTTCTTCTACTAGTAAAAAAGTCATAAGCTTGCTAAGAGATGCCATTGGCATTGACTCATCAGCGTTTTTTTCATAATAAACTTCGCCTGTTTCCTCATTGGCAATTAGGTAGGCTTTTACATTATTATCAAGTCCTACTATCTTGTTTTGGCTAGTAGCCAAACTTACAGGCATAAGGCCCATAAAAAATGTCATGATTAGACTTAATATTTTAAATTTCCTTTTCACTACTCCTCCTAGTTTAGAAAAGATTCTAGCTTCTTGTAATTCTCCCTTAAAAGTTTTAGAGTTTTGACATCTACAGCCCTATCATAAGCAAAGCCTAAGATTTCAGCTTCTTGCATGCCTATCTTTCTAAAGAGCATGCAGGCCTTAAAAAGAGAATTGTAGATATTTAGGGGATTTATATCGTGGAAGGTATCTTCCAAATCATCCTTATATTCTTTAACTAAGGTATGGGTAAATTCCCTGCCATCTTTTCCTATATCACGTTTGCCATTGAATTTATTGATCACGTGGATTCTGAGCATATTTATTAGCTCATCCCTGAGTTCATTCATCTTGATAGATGCTGCAAGGGTATTATTTTCCTTTAGGTATAAAGACACTTCGATAGCATAGGCAAAGAAATTTTTGACAGTTTTTTCAAACTCATACTCCTTAACTGGCTTTATACCATAGTCTTCATTTGCCAGAAGCCTTTCGCTGCCTGGTCTGTTATACAAAAATTCTATGTCATTTGGCAAAGTTTTGATAAATTCACCTGCTATGTCGCTTGCTATAACTGATTCTGATATCTTGATATCATCAGCCTTATAAAGGTCGATAGTTGTGTAGGTAAATTTATTTTTGTCAATTTCTGCAAGGTCTTTGCTTCTCTTGCTAAAGAGAACATCATCAAAAAGGCCTTCAAATTCTTCTTCAAGCTTGCCAATTATTACATTGTTCACTACTGTATATATATGATAAAATTCATCGTTATTATATCTTTTTACATAAAAAATAGATTCTATAGTATCGTTTTTATTGGCATAGTCTTTTATTCTTTGTGAAATATCATTTCTCATTTTCACACCAACTTTCTATAAAGCGTTTTAGCAACCTTGCCGTAAGTCCCCATATGACAGGGTCTGTGTCATAGAAGGAAAGCTCACTTACACCTGCCACAAATCTATAGTTTATACCATTTGGTATCTTTTCAAAAGGGAAACCTTCTGGAAAGTTTAATCTATATGGGCAAATATAGGTTACAGGCGGGTTGGATTTTAAATAATCAATATCAACTGCAAATATTGATTCTACTTCCTCATTATACTTTATTTCGTCTAAATTTTTATTAATTCTTCCATAAAAACTTTTTATATAGCTATGGGATGATGTTAAAATCGTTGATGAATATCCCAAATATTCGATGTCAGCTTCATCTAAGAGGAGCTCTTCCATAGTCTCCCTTATAGCCGCATCCTTAAAATCTTCACCTTCTTTACGGCCACCTCCAGGAAATGATACCTCCCCAGGCTGCCTAACTAGCTCGCTTCTTTTTTCAAAAAGTATATGGTCCTTGCCATTTACTTCTATAATTGGGATGAAAACCGCATAGAAATCGAGTTTTTCATAATAGTCATCATCTACTTGTAAATATTTCATATAAACCTCTAATAAAATGATATATAAATTGAGTGATAAAGTCAAGTTTAATAGTATAATTAATTTTTAATGAAAGGAGTTATTATGTTTAAAGAGTTTAAAGAATTTATATCACGTGGAAATGTGATTGATATGGCTATAGGTATTATAATGGGTTCTGCTTTTACAGCTATTGTAAAAAGCATGGTTGATGACTTACTTATGCCAATTATAGCTGGCCTTACAGCTGGTGTTAACTATGAAGACCTAGTAATAAATATTGGAGGAGCCAGCCTAAAGTTAGGTAACTTCATCAATGCTATCATTTCATTTTTAATCATTGCCTTTGTAATGTTCTTGATAGTTAAGGCTATAAATTCTCTTCACAAAAAAGAAGAGGAGGAAGTGACTACAAAAGAATGTCCTTACTGCCAAAGTGAAATTGATATCAAGGCTACAAGATGTCCAAACTGTACATCTAAGCTTGAAAATTATTCAAACGAATTAGAATAATTTAAAAAGTCCCGATTCTTAGTTTTCTAAGTCGGGACTTTTTCTTATCTTTTCTTCTCTTTTACATAATCACAAGCTGAGCATTTTATCTCATCTATCTTTCTATTTTTCTTATGGATTAAGAGATTGCCACATTCTGGACATTTTTCACCTGTTGGTGGATCCCAAAGGGCGTAGTCACAATCTGGGAAATTATTGCAGCCATAAAATCTCTTGCCTCTCTTTGAGACTTTCTCTATTATCTCTCCATCCTTACATTTTGGACATTTGACTCCAGTTGTCTTTATGATTGACTTGGTAAAATCACAATCTGGAAAACCAGTACAGCCTATAAATTTACCATTACGGCCGTGTTTTATGGCTAGAGGCTTACCGCATTTTGGACATTTTTCATCAAGGACCTTATCTTTTACCTTGTAGTCTGTAGTGTCTTTCTTGACATTTTCCATATCCTTGCTGAAATCCTTATAAAAAGCTCCTAGGACATCCTTCCAGAAGACTTCATTTTCTGCTATCTTATCCAATTGACTTTCCATTTCAGCAGTAAATTCTACGTTTATTACATCGTCAAAATTTTCTTGAAGGAAGTCATTTACAGTTTTTCCTAGCTTGGTAGGATAAATTGACCTACCATCTAGCTCGACGTAATTTCTTGACATAATTTGGTTGATTGTTGCAGAATAGGTTGATGGCCTGCCGATTCCAAATTCTTCTAGGGTCTTTACTAGTGATGCTTCTGTGTATCTTGCAGGTGGATTTGTAAAGTGCTGGTCTTTTTCTATTTTTGTCGCACTTATGACATCCCCTTCATTTAAGTCAGGTAAAATATTTTCATTATCAAGATTTCCTGATACTTTATTAAAGCCGTCAAAGATTGTAATTTTACCATTTGACCTGAAGATTAAACCATTATTTTCAAAGCTAATTTGTGTTGAAAGATATTCGTAATCTGCCATCTGGCTTGCCACTACCCTGGACCAGATTAGCTTATAGAGCTTGTATTGTTGGTCTGATAAATAGGCCTTTAGGCTTATTGGGTCCCTATAGATAGAGGTTGGCCTTATGGCCTCGTGGGCATCTTGGCTGCCCTTTTTCTTTGCTCCATAGGTCTTACCCTTAGAGGCATACTTTTCTCCGTACTTTTCCTTGATATATTTTAGGGATTCGCCTACTATCTCACTTGAAATCCTTGTAGCATCTGTTCTCATGTAGGATATTAGACCTACAGTTCCCTCATGGCCTATATCTATACCCTCATAGAGCTGTTGGGCTACTTGCATGGTAAATTTGGTTGAAAAACCAAGCTTATTTGATGCATCTTGTTGGAGGGTTGAGGTGGTATATGGGGCCTGAGCCTTACGTTTTTTCTTTGTTTTTGTTACATTAATAACTTCAAATTTATCCTTGTCAATCTTATTTAAGACCTTATCTGCTCCGGATTCGTTCGAAACCTTCATTTTTTTGCTTTTTGAACCATAAAACTCAGATTCAAAGTCTATATTTTCATGATTATGTTTGGCCTTAATTGTCCAATATTCTTCTGGGATAAACTTATCAATCTCATCTTGCCTATCTACTACTAGCTTTAGGGCAATGGATTGGACACGACCTGCTGATAGGCCCGCCTTTACTCTCTTCCAAAGGATTGGACTTATTTCATAACCTACTATCCTATCCATGACCCTTCTTGCCTGTTGGGCATCTACAAGGTTCTTGTCGATTTTCCTAGGGTTTTTGATGGCATTTAGGACGTTGTTTTTGGTTATTTCGTGAAATTCCACCCTATTTTTCGCCTCTGGGTCTAGACCTAAAAGAAATTGTAAGTGCCAGCTTATGGCCTCACCTTCCCTATCAGGGTCTGTCGCCAGATAAATATTTTCAGCATTATCAGCTTCTTTTTTTAATTCATTAATAGTTTTCGCCCTGCCCCTTACCTTTATGTATTCAGGTTCAAAGTTATTTTCTATATCAACCCCAAATTTAGACTTAGGCAAATCTCTTAAGTGGCCTACTGTGGCCTTTACCTTATAATTTCTGCCTAGCATTTTTGAAATTGACCTAGCCTTGGTTGGCGACTCAACTATTACTAGATTTTTTGCCAAATTCTCACTCCTTTATGGTAAATTTGTTATTTCCAATATTTTCTATTATATCTTTAAGTTCCAAACTCGTTAGCAAAAAGTTTATCACTCCTATCTCTAAAGCTAAATTTAGTGATAGGTCATCTGGATTTGAGTTTGGGTTATTCTCAATATATCTTACTACAGCCTCTTCATCCTTATCAAGGGCAGAATAATCTATTTGCCTTTTTGTAGCCTTCCTATCTAAAAGATAATCAAGCTCTTCAAGGATATCATCAGCCTTTGTTATAAGTTTTGATCCCTCTTGTATTAGCATATTTGTGCCCTTTGAATAGATGGAATTGATATTGCCAGGAACGGCAAAGACTTCCTTGCCTTGTTCTAAGGCACACCTGGTTGTAATCATAGTGCCTGACTTCTCCTTAGCTTCTATAACAACAGTTGCCAGGGAAATCCCTGATATTATCCTATTTCTCCTAGGGAAATTATAGGCTAAGGGCTGGGTGCCTAGGGGAAATTCAGAAAGAATCAATCCTTCTTCGGCAATTTTTTCGTAAAGAAACTTATTGGCCTTGGGATAAATCTCATCAATCCCGCAACCAATCACCCCGATTGTCCTGCCTCCCACATCAAGTGTTGCCTTGTGGCACATGGCATCTATCCCGTAGGCAAGTCCAGATACAGTTGTAAGACCTGCTGCTGAGACCTGGCTAGCTAGGCTTTTGCAGGCCCACTTGCCGTAGTCCGTGCACTTCCTAGCCCCGACAAAGGCAATAGACTTGCTGTCATTATCTTGATCAAGCCTTCCCTTATAATAAAGGATGGCTGGCCTATCATCTATATATCTGAGGTTTTCTGGATAGTCACCATCAAGGATTGTAACATAATTTATTCCAAGCCTCTGAATTTTTTCATAATATTTTTCAAAGGCCTCGAGGTTTTTGGAGTCAAATATTTTTTCGTAAAGCTTATCAGCTAGATTAGAAAAATATGGCCTATCCTTTTCGAAAAAATCCTCAAGTAGATTTTTTTCATACAAGTCAAGGATGGTCATATTATTTATGTATATAAAGTTTAAATATAATAAAATTTCTCTCTTATCAAAACGCATTTTCTATATAATTTATCTTTCTTGTATCAAGATAAACCTCGCACACATCATAGCGGCTGATGAAGTCAAACATCTTATTTTCTGCTATAAAGGCCTGGCTTGCCTTGATAATTCTCTTCTGCTTATAAAAATCCACAGCCTCTGCCGCATAGGCGAAGTCATCACTCTTTCTGGTCTTAACCTCAACAAAGGCAAGGGTTTGGTCCTTGAAAGCTATGATATCAATTTCCCCAAAGGTCTTTGAATAATTCCTAGCCAGGATCCTATAGCCATTTTCCATCAAATATTTTTCAGTGAGATTTTCTCCAAAATCTCCAATATTTCTCTTAAGTGTCATATGAAAGATAGCTGCCTTTCGTGAAATTTCCTTAGGAAGGTCTGTCTGTGGATGGGGGTTTCACCGAGCTTTTCTAGGCCCTGGTAATGGGCCTTTGTCCCATAGCCAAAATTTGTCTCAAAACTATAGCCCGGATAAATTTTTGCAAAGTTAATCATGATATCATCCCTTCTGACCTTGGCTAAAATTGAGGCACAGGAAATGGCATATTCGTTTAGATCTCCCTTAACAATGTTTAATTGGGGAATAGGAGTATTAATCCTTTCAGCATCGATTAGGACTATATCTGGGACAATTTCAAGGCCATTTAGGGCATCTTCCATGGCCCTGTGGGTAGCTTCTTTTATATTAAGCTGATCAATCTTATGATTATTGGCATAGCCATAGGAATAGGCCAGACAGTCTTTTAGGATTTTATCCTTTAAATCAAGCATCTTCTTGCGGCTTAGCTTTTTAGAATCAGTAACCCCCTCTATGTGGGAATCCTTTTTCATGATCACAGCACAGGTCACAACAGGCCCTGCCAAAGGCCCCCTGCCAACCTCATCTATGCCTGCCAGGTGGTCGTATTTTTCATATATTTCTTTTTTTATTTCGTCGTTATAGTCTGAATATTTCATATCTTCTCTAGTGTGATTCTTCCAAGCTTGCCAGTTCTAAAATCATTTAGGATAATTGTCGCAGTCCTCGTATAGTCAAAATCTCCACCGGCTATGAGGGCCCCACGCTTTTTGGCTATTGCTTCATATATTTCAATGGCCTTGGCATTTGGATCTATCCCATATCTTTCTACAAGATTTTCTGGGTATAAGTCCTTCATCTCATCTAGGAAATATAGGGTCAAGTCTTCTATATTTAGGATTTCATCCTTGATAGCATTGGTAAAGGATAAGTGAAGACCTGTCCTATCGTCAAATTTTGGCCACAAAACCCCAGGAGTATCAAGTAATTGAATATTAGCATCAGTTTTTATCCATTGCTTTGTTTGGGTAACACCTGGACGGTTACCAACCCTTGCCCCCTTTTTCTTTGACACATTATTAATAAAGGTAGACTTGCCAGAGTTTGGAATTCCTACAATCATCATCCTTATTAGGGGATTGTCTATATTTTTTTCCTTATGCTTATCAAACTTATCCTTCAAGACACATCTTGCATGGTCATAAATTCTCTTAGTATTAATCTTTTCCTTAGAATTAAGCAAAATAGCCTCAATCCCCTCGTCATGAAAATGCCTAATCCACTTTTGATTTTCATCTGGATCTGCCAAATCAGACTTATTCATTACCATAAGTCTAGGCTTTGTCCCAAGTAGATCATCAAGCATAGGATTTCTAGAAGATTCAGGAATCCTCGCATCAATTATTTCAAGAACTATATCAACAAGCTTCAGATTTTTCTCTATTTCTTCCTTGGTCTTTTTCATATGACCAGGAAACCAATTTATATTAAGTGCCATATCTATCTCCTAACTACTACCTTCTATTATACATAAGTATTCAAAAATTGCATTTAATCTTATTTCAGTCATAAATATTATATCAAAAATATGCCAATAAAAAAACACCACAGATATATGGATATGCTTCCATAGTTCTGTGATGTTTATTTTATAGAATTGTATTATTAAACTTATTAAAAGTTAAAGCCGACATGTGATTTTTTCTACCCAAATCATTTTCAGGAAACTTCCATGTAAGATATGCAAAAAATACCAAAAGTAAAAAGTTAATTATAATTCTTTTCTTAGATTTAATCTTTTTATACAAGTAGAAATCAAGACCAATATTAAATATTGTACAGATCAAAAATGCTATTGGAAAATACCAATGTGAATAATTTACAGCTAATAAACCAAAAATAGGAATTATAATATAATTAAAATTGGTACTAATTTTTTCTAATTTTTTTGTATCATGCATATCTTCCAAAAACATCTGAGTATTTGCTCCCCGCTTTTTTAGTGTAAGTTGAATCAGTATAATAATCGTATCTGTAATAAAAATACCATCCATCAGCAGATTGATAGCTATATCTTATATAATACACATCTCCAATCCCTGTATAATGCATTGATTTCATCAAGATATTAGCTATAGTACTAATCTCTTTATCAATTTTTGTACCACAAATATAAGCTAGTACTGTAGCTATATCTGCTGCTGTTGAAATATTCCCCGACCTTGAACCATATTTTTTTCCAATAAGCTTTGCTCCTGGCATAGGTGCTGGTAATCCTGTTAAACTAGTAGGGGATATAACGTTTTCAAAATGAGATGAATTAATTATTCGACTGTTACCTGACGCTTCAGCAACATTGCACATGACAGGGGATATTAACCCTGTTATTAATAAAACTGATACTACTTTTTTCAAATTTACCTCCTTTTTTCTTACTTTCATGATATCATTAACTCATCAAATTAAACAGGACATCCATGTCCTGTTTGTATTGTTGATTGTATATTATAATAATATCAAGTTGAGAAGAGGTATTTATAATGAAAATAAAGATAACTATTTTACTTATAATTATTATGTTAATGCCAGTAGTACAAAACAGTAATGAGGATGATATTATCAAAATAAAAAATGAAATAAATTATTATGTCAAATAATAGATTTTCTATCAATTAATATTTTACTCTTATTAGAAATTATTTTTCCTAAACCAACATTTTTAGAGTGTTCCGCAAATGTTTTTGATAATCTAAGTGAATCTAAGCTATCACTTAATTCCAACTTATTTTCACACAAAAATTTATTATAATATAGACAAGTCAAACCATCTATGCTTCCAATGGACTTAGCATATGATATAGCTTCATTCAGTATTTTTAATGACTTTTCGTATTCTTCATCGATATATAAAGAGTTGGTCAAACTAATATATGACAATATATTTATAATTGGATTTTTATTGTTTTTCATACAAAACTCTAGTATTTCATTTCTATGTAAAGAACCATATGTTTTATACTCATTGCATATATTAATTAACAAACGTAATTCTAAAATATTGTTACTTGTAGCCACAAATTTTTCATTCATAAACTTATTATCTGTAATCTCATTAAATCTACTTAATAAAATAGTTTTATCATCATTATCAAGGTAATCCATGTATATCTTTATTAAATAAAGATTCTTATTGTTAATAGTCGATGTTCTATTATCTAACTGTTGAATATAATTCATTATAAACTTCTTTTGTGAAAAATCAATTGAATCTAAATCTAAATTCAAATTATTATATAATGATTTAAATATTGTATAATGTGCATAACATTTTCCGATATAAATATCTACTAAGTCAACTTGATAAACTCGAGATAAAGAAATTAATGTTTCTATAGTCGGTTTTTGTATATTTCCATTTTCAAGTCTTGATATGGTTCTTAAACTTATCCCTGTATAAAACTCAACATCTTCTTGGGTCAGATTCATATTTTCTCTTAAATTTTTGAGTAAATTTGCAAACTCATAACTATATTTCATTTCTTTACCTCCTTTTTATATATTATATCAAACTTGATATAAATTAAAAATTTTATATTAAAATACCACAGTTATAAAGTAAAAATTCTTACCTAACTGTGGCAATTTCTTATAATTTATTTACAGACCTTTCTATAGTTTTTTTGTCCTCTATTTCAATAATCTTATCGTAATACTTGCTATAGTCGATATCTCTCCTATGGGATATTGAAATTAGGGTTTTATCGAGCCTTGCAAAGATTTCTTCTATTTCACTTGCCATTTTTAAGTCAAGGGCAGATGTTGCTTCATCTATCAAGATAATTGGGCTGTCCTTATAAAGGGCCCTGGCTATTTCAATTCTTTGCATCTCCCCTCCAGAAAGGTTAGATCCAGCATCTTTTATTATTGTCATATAGCCTTTTTCAAGATTATTTATAAGAGGCTCAAGACCTGACTTTTTGATTGCTTGATCAAGCCTGTCACGGTCAATCTCTTCTTCATTTTCAAAAAGGACAATATTTGCTAGGATAGTATCCCTAAATATCATTGGTTTTTGGGCCACTATAGAGATTTTCTCATAAATTTCTTCACGAGTGAGATCCTTAATATTATTATCCATGATGAAAATATCCCCACCACTTGGACTGAGTTCTTTAGTAATAAGTTTAAAAATAGTAGACTTACCAGTGCCGCTTGCACCGCTTATGATTAGGTGGTCATTTTTGTTTATAGTAAATGAAGCCTTATCTAGTATTTCTTTTGTACCATAAGCAAAACTCACATCTGAAAATAAAATATCTGAATTTTCTTGTGCTGTTTCCATCTTGTTTTTGCCTTCAATAGGATATTCTTCCTTGTAAGAAATTTCTTCAAGAATCCTCTCCCTAATTTTCTTAGTTGAAATTATATTGCCATAGGAATCTGCTATCTCTTGCATTGGCCAAATTATAATATTCATAAGACTTAATAAAACAGGGAAATAAAAGGCTTCAATCTTGCCCCAATACACAAAAAGGGCTGATAAGAGCATCAAGGATGTCTGCAATATCATAGAAGAGATATTTATTAATGATATCCTAGAAGAATTTAAAAATAAGGATTTTTCGTGGATTTTCTCATTTTCTTTGGTTCTTTAATCAAATTTTCTAAGGAAATGGCCTGTCTTATTAAATCTAAAAAGAGTTCCATAGCCGTAAAATGAATCATTCAATATCTCATTGTAGGAATTTAGAGACTTCATATATTTCTCATTCTCATTTGATGATAGAGAGGAAATATACTTAGATATCAGCATGATTATGATACCAAAGGCAAAGATAATCAGGGTTATTTCAATATTAATAGTAAAACCATAGGCCAAGCACAAAAATAAAAGAACTATATTTGAAATAATCCAATCAACAGAAAAGAGATAATTATCTTCTATAAATTTTAAGTCGTTGTTAAATAAAGATATGTAAGATGCCTTATCCTTGCTTTCAAAATAAAGGGGATCTCTTCTTAGGATATTTTCCATCAAGTCCCTCTTAACCCTTACATTCCACAAATAAGAAATCCTAGCCTTCATCCTAGATCTTGACACTCTCAAGGTAAAAAAAACAAGGGCCCAAAGGACAAAAAATATCAGAGTAGATCTAATCAAGGTCCCATCCCTATAAGAGACAATCCTAGAAAACCTCTCAATCAACCTAGTCATGAAATATTGCTCAAGATTGCTAGCTAAAGAAAGAATTATAAATCCAACAAAAACCCAGTTGAGCCTTATAAATTTAAACTTCTCTTTTTGATAATTCTCCTTCATATAAACCTACTTTCTAAATTCTAATCTCATATTATTTCTATAATACATCATATTATATGATATTATCAAAAAAATATTTTATTGTAAGTTTATTTATTATTTAAAATTTTCACTAAAGTTATTATCTAAGTTAAAAAACTATTAAAAAGAATAAGGCATCGCTAAATAGTTAAATATTTAGCAGTGCCTTCATATTAGATTAATTATTTATTTTTCTGCTTTCCAAGACTTTATGGTCCACACAGTATTTAAGATGACAAGTGCAAGCATTGCAAGTAGGCAAATATATATAAATGGAAGACTATTCATATGGTAATCTGTGTTTATATACTCTGGTAATCTAGCAGTGTTTTCGATTGCTAACATCTTGAAAAAACTAAATATAGAAACAATTGTCAACAAAGAATTAATTATATATTTTTTTCTCATTATTGCATCCTTTCTTTGCATATATTAAGTCTTCTATTACTGTTATTTTATAACACTTGTAATATCATGTCAAAACATAGACTAAAAAAGGACCCTTGCGTATATAGCAATAGTCCTTAGTCATTTTAGTAGTTTGTTTTTTCTTTAACTTTAGCAGCCTTACCTTGACGATCTCTTAGGTAGTTTAGTTTTGCTCTTCTTACCTTACCACGTCTGGTTACTACTAGTTTTTCTATTCTTGGGTTGTGATATAGGAAGGTTCTTTCTACTCCTACACCATATGATATTCTTCTTACTGTGAAGGTCTTGCCTACTGTTCCTTCGTTGATGTAGATTACTGTTCCTTCGAAGTCTTGTAGTCTTGTCTTGTCGCCTTCTTTGATTCTGTAGCTTATTCTTACAGTATCACCTACATTAAAGTCAAAGTTTTCTTCACGTAGGTTTTCACTTTCTATTTTTTTGATTAAATCCATCTTTGCTCTCCTCTCGTAAGTACTTTTCGTATAGGTCGTATCTTACTCTTTTTGTTTTTTCTATTGCATTTTTCTTATTCCAAGCTGCGATTTTCTTATGGTCTCCACTTACTAGTTCGTTTGGTACGTGGTAGCCGTTGAATACTCTTGGCTTGGTATATTCGTCTTGTTGCAACAATATATTGTAGTGAGAATCTGTTGTTAATGACTCTTCCTTGCCTACTACTCCATCTATGAACCTTGCCATTGAGTCTATTAGAACCATAGCAGGGATTTCTCCACCTGTAAGTACATAGTCTCCTATAGATATCTCATAGTCTACATAATGATTTGTTATCCTTGCATCTATGCCCTCGTAATGTCCGCATATGATTATCAAGTGTTCAATACTTGCAAAGTCGATTGCTAACTTCTGATTTAAAACTTTTCCTGTAGCCGACATAAAGGCTACTTTTGAATTTGCTTTCTTGACTGATAATAGCGCATCATATATTACTTGAGGTCTTATTAGCATTCCGGCTGCCCCGCCGTATACTGTATCATCTACGTGATTATGCTTGTTGTTTGCAAAATCTCTCATGTCTACTATTTCTAGGTCTAATTTTTGATTTTGTATGGCCTTCCCTATTACTCCATAGGTCTTTAGAAATTCGAAAGATTCTGGAAATAAGGTTAGGAGTGTTACTTTATTCATAGTCACTAAAATTTTCTACTTCTATAAATCCTTTTTCAGTATTTATTTCTTTGATAATAGCTCTTAAGGCTGGTAAGAGTACTTCGCCCTTATCTGTTTCAACTAGGTATACATCATTTGGGTATACTCCGCTTATTACGTCTTTTATTTCTCCTTTTATTTGCCCATCAGAGATTACTTTTAGTCCGTAAAGGTCGTGGATGTATATTTCGCCCTCTGCAAGTTTGCCTAGATCTTTTTCATCGATTGTGATATCTTTGCCTACAAATTTTAGGACATCGTTGATATTATCGTATTCTTCAAAGCCTATTATTACTTGGTTTTTTTTCTTAAAAGATTCTCTTATGGTTAAAAGTTCATCTTCTATGAAGACTTTGGATCCCTTCTCAAATCTTTTTTCATTGTCTGTTAGGCTATTTACCTTGAGATTGCCGCGGATGCCGTGGCTGGCTACTATCTCTCCTACTGAGATTCTCATATTTTTATATTTACCTTAACATTTTCCTTTATAGCTGCGCTTCTTGCGATAGTTCTTATGGAGTTTATAATATTGCCTCTTACTCCTATTACCCTACCCTTGTCTTCTTCAGCTACTTTTATTAGTATGTTTACTTCGCTGCCTTCTCTATCTTCGATGATTTCTACAGCGTCTTTGTCGCTTACTAATTCTTTTACTATTAATTCAACTAGTTCTTTCATAATTATGCTAATACATCATTGTCTTTGAATAGCTTTTCTACAATAGATGTTGGTTGTGCACCGTTTTTGATCCATTGTTTAGCTTTTTCATTGTCAATTCTAAATACTTTTGGTTCAGCAACTGGATTGTAGTAGCCTATCTCTTCGATAAATCTACCATCTCTTGCTCTTCTAGAATCTGCTACAACTACTCTGTAGAATGGTTTTTTCTTTTGTCCCATTCTCTTTAATCTAATTTTTACTGCCATTTTTTCCTCCTTATTTTTTAAAAGAAAGGCATTTTTGGAAATCTTCTGCCTCTTTTTTGATTTGCTTTAAATCCGCTCATCTTTTTCATCATTTTTTTAAGCTCCTTAAATTGTTTAAGTAGCTTATTAAGTTCACGGATATCTACTCCAGAACCATTTGAAATCCTTACTTTTCTACTTTTTCCAATTATTTCTGGGTTATCTTTCTCTTCTTTTGTCATAGAATTGATTAGGGCTTCTATCTTGTCAAATCCGGCATCATCCACATTGACACCCTTTAACATTTTAGAATTTACTCCCGGTATCATTGCAAGTAGATCTTCGAGAGGTCCCATATTCTTGATTTGTTGGATTTGCTCCATGAAATCATCTAGGGAATATGTCTGTTCTCTCATCTTTGCTTCTAATTCTTTGGCATTTTCTAGAGAAAATTGTGCTTCGGCTTTTTCTATTAGCGAAAGTACATCTCCCATTCCAAGGATTCTGCTTGCCATCCTGTCTGGATGGAAAGGCTCTAAGTCGTCAAGTTTTTCACCAACACCTATAAATTTAATTGGCTTGCCTACAACTTGTCTTATGGAAAGTGCTGCCCCGCCTCTTGCATCACCATCTAGCTTTGTTAGGATTACTCCTGTTATATCTAGGTAATCATCAAAGGTTTTGGCTACATTTACCGCTTCTTGACCTGTCATAGCATCTACTACCAAGAGGATTTCGTCAGGTTTGACGCTTTCTTTGATATTTTTAAGCTCTTCCATGAGCTCATCATCTATCTGAAGCCTACCTGCTGTATCTAGGATTACTGTGTCGTAATTATTATGTCTAGCGTATTTTTTGGCCTCGGTAGCTATAGTGACAGGATCTGTCTTGCCCATTTCAAATACGTGGGTATTTGCTTGTTTACCTACTACCTTTAGCTGTTCAATGGCTGCTGGTCTGTAGATATCTAGGGCTGCTAGCATAGGATTTCTGTTTTCTTTCTGTAAGAGTTTTACAAGTTTACCAGAATGGGTGGTCTTACCAGAACCTTGTAGACCTACCATCATTACCATATGAGGGGTAGATCCCCTTAAGTCTAGCCTTGAATTTTCCTTACCCATTAGCTCAGTTAATTCTTCATTTACTATCTTGACTACCATTTGGCCAGGAGATAGGGATTTCATCACATCTTCTCCAAGAGACCTTTCCTTGATAGTCTTTACAAAGTCTTTTACAACCTTGTAGTTGACATCTGCTTCTAATAGGGAAAGTCTTATCTCCCTCATAGCAGTGTCTATGTCTTTTTCATTTAATTTTCCTTTTCCTGTTAGTTTTCCAAGGGCTTCTTGGAGTCTATCAGCAAGGTTTTCAAATGCCATATAAGCTCCTAAATCTTTTCAATTACTATATTTAACATCTCAATTGCTTCTTTATTATTTGAACTTTCAATCAGCTCTCTTATATCATAAAGAGCTCCTACAAGTTCCGTTTTGCTTTTAAGTAAAGAAAGCTCATCTTCAAACTCAAATAATTTATCAACACTCCTATTGATCATATCTGATATAGCCTGCTTGGTTCTGCCGGTATTATCAGCTATTTCCTGAAGGGATAAATCTTCGTTATAATAGCAATTTATAACATCTCTTTGCTTTTCATTTAGAAGTGCGCCATACATGTCATATAACTGGGCTACTTTTACAATTTTTTCCATATTATCACCTGTCAATATTTTTACTTGACTCGATTATTATACACGCTATTTAAAGCCATGTCAAATAATTTTCTTGACCGTATTTGTAAAGGTATTTCAATAAAAAAAGCCATAGTTTTGGGCTTAATTATCCCAACTATGGCTTATATATTTTATGGAAGATTGAAGAATGGATTTATTCCCCTATCATCTTCACTATTTTTCTCATTTGGTCTTGCTTGTTTATATTCATCTACATTTGATGAATCGAGAGTAAATTTAAAGTCAACCTTCATTTCCTTACCATCTCTTACAAGGCTAATTTCAGCACTATCACCTACGGCATAGCTTAAAAGAATCTTCCTTAGGCCAGACATATCTTTTACTTCCTTACCATCAATTGCTGTAATGATATCACCCTTTTGGATTGAATCATCATCTGAAAAGACGCTTACTACATAAATACCGTGGTCAGTTCCTATGTCCTTATCTCTTAGGTAGGACATTTGTTTTAGGTAGTCGATTGATTGGCCAGTAATGCCAAGGTAGACAGAATCGAATTTACCATTTTTCCTAATTGTATCGATAACTGGTTTTACAGTATTAATTGGAATTGCAAAGCCAATTCCATCTGAGTTACCAGCCTTGGCAGTATTGATACCAATGAGCTCTCCCTTAGAGTTTAGAAGGGCACCACCGGAGTTACCAGCATTAATTGCCGCATCTGTCTGCATTAGTCCATCCATTTGGACACCTGTATTAAAGGATACACTCCTATTTAGACCAGAGATTATACCAGATGTTACAGTTGATTGTAGCTGGAAGCCCAAAGGATTACCAATAGCCACTACCCTATCACCGACACCCATCTCATCACTATCGCCAATATCAATTGCCTTGAGGTTCTTATTATTTGAATCAACCTTAATTATGGCAAGGTCTAATGATGAATCATTCCACACAAGCTCTGCTGGTGCAGTCTCACCATTGTTAAACAAAACATTGATTTCCTTAGCATCTCCATCGCTTACAACATGGGAATTTGTGACAATATAGCCATCCTTGCTTACAATAGATCCAGAACCAATTCCCTCGACATAACCTGATTGAGGGCCGAAAAATGACTGCCTAGTCACCTTAGAGACGGTATTAATGCCAACCACAGAATCAATTGATTTTTTAACCACAACCGACTCCATAGACGCATTATCCTTAATCTCAATTGGTTTAGAATTTTCCTGTCTTGTTTCTATTTGATTTGTATTATTATTAACTTCCATTTTATTAGTCTTAGCACCTGCTAGTAGGAAATATACGATAAATCCTCCAACAATAGCACCAAGAAGACCAGCAGCAAAAGTAGCAAATCCGCCACCAGATCTCTTATATTTTCTATTATTCATACTTTCCTCCTATTTAATAATATATACCCAATTTATGCCAAAAAAATGAATTCTTAATTAAGTTTATATAAAATTCTTAATTTTTATGTAAAAGTCTTAAAATTCAGACAAATTTTCAAATAAAAAGGAGAGAAATTAATCTCCCCAATTATTTAACCTTGTCAATATAATCCCCGTAGCCCTCCTCCTCCATCTTGCTAAGAGGAATAAAGCGCAAAGCCGCTCCATTAATACAATACCTAACGCCGCCCTTATCCTTTGGACCATCGTTAAAGACATGGCCTAGGTGGGAGTCAGCTCGCCTAGACCTAACTTCAACCCTATCCATATTGTGGGACTTATCTCCCCTATAATTAATATTGCCACCAATAGGCTTTGTAAAAGAAGGCCAACCGCAACCAGCATCATACTTATCCCTTGAAGAAAAAAGTGGCTCGCCGCTGATCTTATCAACATAAATTCCTGGCTCATCAAAATCATCATACTCAGAAGAAAAAGGCCTCTCAGTTTGATTTTCTTGGGTAACCTTATACTCTTCCTCGCTAAGCTTATCTTTCAAATCTTTTTTATCCTTTGTAAGAACATCCTTCTTAGAAGCCAAAGGCTCATTTGCAAGGCCAATATTGATATGACAATAGCCGCCAGGATTCTTATCCAAATAGTCTTGATGATAGTCTTCCGCCAAAACAAAATTTCTCAAAGGCTCAACTTCAACAGCAATTTTCTTATCATAGCCTTCCTGTTTTTGCCTAATAATTTCATCGATAATAAGCTTATCATTCTCATTTGTAAAATAAATCCCTGTCCTATACTGTCTACCCTCATCATTACCCTGTTTATTAACAGAAGTCGGGTCAATAATCCTAAAATAATATTCCAAAATATCCTGCAAAGAAACTACATCTGGATCATAAGTAAGCTTCACAGTCTCACTATGGTCAGTTCGGCTAATTTTCTTATAGTTAGTATCAGAAGACTTTCCATTAGCATAACCCACGTCAGTATCAATCACTCCTGCAATCTTCTTAAAATACCCCTCCACACCCCAAAAACATCCACCAGCCAGATAAATTTCTGAAAAGTTGCTAGACTTAGGAAGGTCTTCCCTAGTAAGGACTTCATCATGACTAGAATTATCAGAAGACCTATCAAATAACTTAAAGCCATCAAAAACCACAAACAAAGCCAATAAGGCATATAAAACTCTATATTTTTTCATAAATATCCTCGTAATTTTTTTATAATCTTACCATAGATATGATTAAAATCTAATAAAGGTTAACGATAACATCCTTTATAATAATATAAAATGATTATAAGCATAATTATCGGGTAATTACTTTAATAAGACATTTGTTAGATAATAAATAATAGATAAAGGAGAGATTATGAAATTAAATAAAAAAATATTTTCCTTAACTATGATTGCACCAGTGTCATCAACAATATCGGTAAAACCCTCTTTTGCTTACGGAAAGTTTACTAATCCTTATAAAGGTAAAAAGACTTTCAGCGTTATAAACGAAGATATAGAAATAAATCATATATAAAAGGGGGATTTTATGGTAGACTTAATTCTTATTTTATTGACAATATTTTTCCTCGTAATCGCTATGTATCAAGCTGATAAAAATAAAAATAAAAGCAAAAAGTCTATTCCTTATAAATTATCTAAGATGATTGCAAACATACTAAATTTTGTTACTTTTTTAGACACTCAGGAAGTTAATAATATAATTGATGATATAGAAAATAAAAATAACAAAGATTAGGATGAAAAATAGCCTATGAAATAAACCCCAATATCCAATATACGGATGGTGGGGTTTTTCTATGCCCAATATACAAAGAATTAAAAATCAAATTGATAATTTAGTAATTATCAGAGCAGGCAAGATAATAAAAAAATGTATTTGAAAGATATTGTATAACCATTCCTGGATAATAATAGTGGACACTATTGCTCGAGATAATTTTAATTAGATTACTCCTGGCTGTTCGGGTTTACTCAAGGACAAATTTACCCAATTTCAAAAAGTAAAGGATCACCCCCGCGTGTGCGGGTACTACCTTAAAAGCAAGCAAAGAGATATGATCCTATCAGGATCACCCCCGCGTGTGCGGGTATAACTATTTGCATTGTATATATTTTAGAAGTATAATAGGATCACCCCCGCGTGTGCGGGTATAACGTAATTAGTTAAGGTAAGTGCATAATGTGCCTAGGATCACCCCCGCGTGTGCGGGTATAACACTAAAATTATCCCTATTTTTAGCCATTTTTATTTTTACTATAAAGCTATTTTATTCACTTTATTTTCTACTATCATTGTAACATATAAACTTTGTATTATGAAATTAAATTAATATGAAATAATAGACAGAAAAAGAGGAATGTCGAATAATCAACATTCCTCTTAAAATCTGGCGCGTCATTGAGGATTCGAACCCCAGGCCTTCTGGTCCGTAGCCAGACGCTCTATCCAGCTGAGCTAATGACGCATAATAAAAACCAAGCAAGCCATAATATAGGCTAGGCTTGGTTTTTTTGTTTATTTAATTTGGAGCGGATGACGAGATTCGAACTCGCGACCCTCGCCTTGGCAAGGCGATGCTCTACCACTGAGCCACATCCGCATATCAATCTTTAAGATTAGATTTGGAGCTGATGATAGGACTTGAACCTACAACCTATTGATTACAAATCAATTGCTCTGCCAATTGAGCTACATCAGCATCTATTTTTATTAAAGGGTTGGGAAGGATTGGCATGGCCAATCCTAAATGATTGCCAATATCCACAATTGATGCAATCAATATTAAAACATAAGTTTTATAAAGACCTAGATGGAATTCAAACCCAGTCCCTTGCAGGGATTCAAATCGCAAGATTTGAAATCTTCGAGACGAACGTAGTGAGTCCGAAGAACTCTGCGCCGTAACTGCGGACCTAGAACGAAGATCCATCTATATTGTCTCATTATAGTGGCGACCTGGATGGGATTCGAACCCACGACCTCCGCCGTGACAGGGCGGCATTCTAACCAGCTGAACTACCAGGCCATAAGCATGGCCCTGCGCCACAAAGAGCAGTCTCCATGAAATGGTGATTTGCGTAGCAAATCATATTACGCCTCTCCAGCGCTCAGAGGAGCCTTTCCGGAGTGGTTATTTGCGTTAGCAAATAATTATTACACTTTGGCGTTATATTTTTGGTGGAAGTAACAGGGCTCGAACCTGTGACCCCCTGCTTGTAAGGCAGATGCTC